>CAIYYV010000048.1 GCA_903930425.1 Akkermansiaceae bacterium
CCCCCGCCGCCAGATGAACCGAGAAAACGGGGGCAGTCTTTCAGAATTGCAATGATTGGGTGACTCGTTCCCTGGTTCCTGGCAAGGAGAACCCATTGGTATCTATCCGACCGAATTCAGGCTTTGAAGGACTTCATTTCTCCATCATCGCGCATCCTTCGTCAACGACTCTAACGAAATCGCGGTGAAGATGATCGACTCGGCGATGTTGCTTGCGCCGCCCTCGTAGAGGCATGCGATTTTTCCGTTAGATAACACGGCGAGATCGGAATACCCGCTGGGGCCGGCAAACAGAAGTTGGGAGTGCGGCCAGGATTTCGCGTCGTCGAAGCTCGCGCGGAGGGTCAGGTTGACCCGGCTGCGGGTGCTGGCCGGATTGCTGAAAAGGATGACTCCCGGCATGGCTCCCCGAGGCCAGCAGTAACGTTCGATGGCCGCCTGGCAGATCGGTTCGACCAAGGCCGGATCGTGCGTCTGGTCGCGCCATGTGAGGCCGGCGTCGTCGCTGATGGCGGTTTGGCGGTTGCCTTTCGAGCGCTGGTAGTTGCGCATGTTGAGCATGAGCTTGCCGCCCGTGAGTTCGACCACTTCACACTCGTTGACCTGGTATTGGGGCGTGGTGCCACCGAGTTTCCAAGTTGCGCCGTGGTCATCGGAGTAGATGACGTGGGAATAATACCGCTTGGTTTCCGCCTCGATGTGATCGCAAGGAATGACCAAGCGTCCTTTGTGAGGACCCTGTTCGATTTGGATGCCGCTTCCCGGGCCGGTGGCATACCATGTCCAATCCGGCTTTTTGACGTCGGCCGTGATTTCACGCGGCTTGCCCCAACTTACGCCGTCGTTGGTCGAGTGCATCACAAACACCCGGCGTCCGTCCTTGCTGGTGCGGGCGATGATGGCCCCCTCGTGGTCATCGCCGCGGTTCCAGGTGCTGAGCAGGAAGATGCCTCCAGTCTCGCGGTCGACCACCACGCAGGGATTGCCGCAGGTGTTGCCGGCATCCTCCCAGATCACTTTCTGATGGCTCCAGGTCTTTCCGTGATCGGTCGACCGTTTGACTAACAGATCGATTTTTCCCGAGTCATTCGAGGAATTTTTGCGGCCCTCGCAGATGGCGAGCACGGTGCCCGTCTTGGTCACGGCGAGTGCGGGAATGCGATAGGTGTGATAGCCGTCCGTGCCGCTTGCAAACAATGGCGCGGGCGGCGCGGGCGCTTGGATCAGATTGCCAGCGATGGAAAATCCGGAGATCGTCATGCGGTTGCGCCACGGGCGGAAGCCGACGCTTCGGACGGGTGCGTCCCATTGTTCCTTGCGGCGGATCTCGACGCCGTCTATCAGAAACCGCGTGGTGCCCCGTTCACGCAGCGCCTCGAAGACAAACGGCACGCGCGGTTTCAAGGTGGCCGCCGCCGCGACGCCCGCTTGTGTGGTCCCGCCAAACAGCGGGCCTTCAAAAAACAAGGTGCCACTGCGACCATCAAAACCCACCTGGTTGTCGTCGATCATGAACGAGGCCGCACTGCCATCGAGCCGCTCTAACATGAGCTTCGCGCGCACCCGGAAATCGCCCGCGTCCAAGCCGTTAGACGCGCGGATGAAACGTTCCGTTCCCTCGGCCACGAGCCCCTCCGGAGTGGGATCCCAGGCTTTGCCGGTGAATCGGGCACTGACAGCCTTGCCGTTTTGAACGACGTCCACATTTTCGGCGGCCGATAACGGGACGCACGACAAGCCTGCTGCAAGCACGGCCATCACGAAGTTTCGAATCACGGCGGGCTGCAGGGGTTAGAAGCGATGAAACGCCTCTCGGTTGACATTCAGCCGACCAGGCAGGGTTCCGGACTCACTTTCTGATGCGTGGCCACCGCGCCAGGCCATGAGGAGCCAAACCATTGGAAAGCCTCGAGTTGCGCGCGCAGCGAGGCAAGTTGCGCGGGCGTCGGGTTGTCGAGCGGGCGGCGGGCAGGACCCACCGGCACGCCGAGCCAATCCATCAGCGCCTTGGCGGCCCCGAAATAGCCGACCGCCGCCAGCGTGTCGACCAGCGCGATCGATTGGCGTTGCAGGTCGCGCGCCGCCTTGAGATCCCCGCGGTGGAAGCAGGCAATCAATTCCTGATAGAGCGGCGCGGCGAAGTTATATGTTGACCCGACAGCACCGAGCGCCCCGACGCCGAGCGCATCAATCAGTTTCTCATCAATGCCCCACGGGATGTCAAAATGCCGGCCGTCCATCTCCAGGCATTGCGAGTAAGCTGATAGGTCATCATTGGTGAACTTGATCCCGGCCAGGTTGGGAATGCACGCGCCCGCTTTTGTGAGAAATTCGGCCATGTCAAAGCGCACGTTGGTCATGGACGGAATGTCATAGTAATAGAATGGCAGGCGCGGCGCGGCGGCCGCGATTGCGGCACACCAGTCGACGAGCGAATCCAAACTTCGCGGCTTGAAGTAACTCGGAGCCAGCGCTGCCACGGCGTGAAACCCGTGGTCGGCCGCGGCCGCCGTGAATGCCTTGGAGTCTTCGAGGCAGTTGCTGCCGACGTGCGCAACCACCCGCAGGCGGTGAGCTGGCCCCGCCTCCGCCCATGCCTGATAGATCGTCAACCGCTCGGCGCGGGTCAACGAGTGGGACTCCCCGGTGGATCCGGTAATGAAGGCCGTGCCCACGCCGTGCGCCGCCAAATGCGCGGCTTGCAACGGCACCACTTCCGGTGCCAACGATGCGTCCGTGTGAAATGGAGTGTGTGTGGCGGCCACAAGGCCGTGCAGCCGAACGTTCATCAGCGATGAATTGGAATGGGATGATTGGGTCATAAAGGGGAATATGAGGAAGGTGAAGGGGTGTCGATGGCGTGCCGTGCCGTGCCGTGCCGTGAGTTAGAAAAAAACATATCGATTGATGGCGTGATCACAATCACGGCCAATTGGTTTATAATAAACCAAATCTAGCAGAGATCCGCCGGCGACGCGCCAGCGGTGCTATTGGCCTTTTTTCAGGCCAGTCGCTGGTGATTTGTGAGGATGGGTGGCAAAGGATTCCCCAACGATCATATTGGGAAGAAGCCGGCTGGACACAGGACGTTCGCCATTCGCCAGCGCTTGGATGGCGGTGGCCAAGCGCCTCGGCAGCAGAGTGCCCAGATCGTATCGATCTGGGAGCGGGCTGAGGCGCTCCACCACCGGGTCATTGCTCAGATAGATCAACGACAGGTCGTCGGGAATCCGCAGTCCGCGGTGGAGTAGGTGGGGCAACGCAGTGAGCAGATGATGCTGGTTGACGACGAGCAAGGCGTCGGGCCTGGCCGAGAGTGGGACGATTCGCAGGTCGAGTGCATCTAACAATCTAGCGCGGTTGAAATCGTGGCGCAGCACAAGCAGTGCGGGAGCGCCGGCCTTGGCGAGCTCGGCGGTGATTTCATTCACAATGATGGAATCCCCGGCCAGGCCGGTGCGGTGGATGAGCACGGCGAGCCGTGTAAGCCCGTTTACGAGGCAGCGGCCGGTGGCATGTCTGGCGACGGCACCGAAATCGACATCAATACTGGGCAGTTCCACATTCGGAAATGCCGAACCATAAATCACACATGGCAATCCCAAATGCTGCGCAGCCAACTGCAAGGGTTGCGGCATTTTGTATAAAACCCAGACCGCGCCGGGAGTCTTGGCGACCAATTGCGCGAGCATCTCCTCCGGCTTCTTCCTTTCTAGCAGATGCGCGATTTCCCGGATCTCCACTTGCATGCCGCGACGCCCGAGCATTTCCCGAAGGATTGCCAGATGCTCCAATAAAATCGGACCTTCATTCAGGGAGGGTGTGAGCAACACAACCTTGTCGCTCCGCTTTTTGCTGTGCGTCTTCCGCTGCGATTTCTTCACGGTCCTGCCGCTTCGAGTCGACGCGCATTCCCCCAACCATCCTTCACCATGCAAAATTTCAAGCGCCTTCCGCAAGGTTGTGCGGCTGACTAGATATTGCTCCGCGAGCGCTCGTTCTGAAGGCAGTGACTCGTCCCACTCGTCCGCCGACAGCCTGACCCGTAACAAATCAGCAAGCTGGCCGGCTTTGGATTTTGGATGCGCGACATGCCGCTCATGCATGATTTTCGGGGCTGTGTGCTTCATCAGTGCTCACTGATGCAAAATACACACGCTACACACTGCTTCAAGCCTGGAATGGGATTTTCTAAGCGCTCACGAGGGTGGGCCGTTCGGTGGGTGCTCCATGCTTAACGGGTGACTTTGAGGCGCATGAAGCGGCGGCTTCCGGTGAGAGAGTCCCGGACGATCAATGGGTTCGCCGTGCCGCTCTCTATCACAGTGGTGGCGCTGCTCCAATCAGTGAAATCACTGCCGCTTTCCACCGTGAAGCTGACATCGGTGGCTGCGGGATTCTTGTGAATGGTGAGCCGGAGATAGGCCGTGCCGTTCACGAACTCCATGTCAGGGATGATGCCGCTCCCATTGGCCGTGTTCGGGTTGCTGCCGAGCGCGTATTCTAACAGATTCTTGAGGCCGTCGCCATCCGGATCGGCGAGGTCGCCGGCGATGGCCGGGTTGCTGGCATTGGCTCCAAACTGTGTGAATTGCCAGGTTTGCACGGGAGTGAGCGTGACGGTGAGATTGAGGACCGCTTCGGCAAACAAGCCAGCGGTATCGGTGGCGCGGACGGTGAAGGCCTTGGTTCCGCCGTCGCTCACGCCGGGGGTGCCGGAAAGGGTTCCGCTCGAGGCGACATTGAGCCAACTCGGACCGGTGGTTTTACTGTAGGTCAGTGTGTCACCGACGTCGGGGTCGGTGGCTGCGTCGGCGATGCTGCCGACGAATGCGCTGCCTGCGGGAGTACTGCCCGCGTTGATCGGATGGGTCGCAAACACGGGAGCATCGTTGCTGTTGATGACGGAGATTGTGAGGGTGGCTTGGGCGAACCGGCTGCTGGAATCCGTGACGCGGACGGTGAACACATTGGAGCCAACATCCGCATTGGCGGGCATCCCGGAGAGAGATCCACTGCTGGAAATACTCAGCCAGGACGGGCCGGTGATCCTTGTGTAGGTGAGGACGTCCCCTGCATTGGCATCTGTCGCGGCACCTGCAATGGTGGCAGTGTACGCGGCATCCTCCGTGGCGGCGGCCCTGCTGAAAGGGTCCGCGATGAAAACAGGGGCGACGCATTCTGCTAGAATGGCAATTTCCGACGCACTCAATGCACGGGAATAAATGCGCACATCGTCCATCGAACCGTTGAAATAATTGATAGAATCACGGTAATCGTAGCCGATGGCCACCCCGAGAGAAGCCAACGACTTGAGGACGCCGCTGCCTGTTGCGACTGAGTTGCCGTCGATGTAGATCGTGCCGGCAGTCCCGCTGCGGGTGGCGCTGACTCGGTGCCATTGACCATCATTCACAGTGTCCGTGCTGGTGATATTGAACTGAAAGCCATCCCTGTGGATAAAGAACTCGATCGTGCCATTTGATTTCACGGAGAGCATGTATTCGCCATTGTAGCCGAGGCTCGTGGCGTCGCGTTGTTGCACGATGGCCCCGCCGGATGATCCTGGAGCCACTTTCACCCACGCGCTCAAGGTGAAATCCGTTGTGCCAGTGAGTGCGGCAGAGGTCCCGACCAGAACGCCGTCATTCACCCCGTCAAAAGTAAGGCCTCCCGCATGGTAGCCAGTGCCCCATGTCGCGCCACCATTCACCGTGCCGTCTTGAAGGCGGCCGGTGGTGTCATCAGCGAGCGTGCCGCTGGTTTCATCGAATTTCCACCACGCGCGAAGACCGGAATAAATCGAGCTGGGCTGCGACGCGTTGCTTTCAAAATTGGTGCCCAAAGCGAATTCGAGTGCATCCGTGAAACCGTCACCATCGGAATCCGCAGCTGGATTCGCCAAAACCACCGAAACGTTGAGTGCCGCGTCATCGAAAAGACCGCCGGGATCGGTGGTTCTAACGATAAAGCTGTTAGCTCCGACGTTGATCCCTGTTGGTGTGCCGGTGAGGGTGCCGTTTGTGGCGACGTTGAGCCATGTGGGTCCACTGACTTTGGAGAAAGTGAGAGAATCTCCTGCATCCGAATCCGTTGCGGAGCCGGCAAGAGTGGCGGAGTATGCGACGTTTTGGGTGGCTCCGGTGCCGGTCATCGGATCCGAAGTGAAGGCGGGAGCCGAGTTGGTTGCCGAGACGTGAAGGACCACGGTGGCGGTGGCGCTGGCTAACGGATAGACGCCGCCGAGGCCGCCGTCTTGAGCGGCAACTTGTAAAGTAGTGTCGCCGTTCACGAGCAGGGCCGGGTTGGTGACGGTGATATTTCCGGTGGCCGGGTGGATTGCGAATGCGCCCTGGCTGTTGCCGGAGAGGATGGCATACACGAGGGTTTCCGCATTCGGCTCGGTGGCGGTGACCGTCACTAACGACATGCCTGCGGTGGCGGTGGCGGCAGTGAAGCTAGAGCTGTATGAGGTGGGTGAGAAAACGGGTGGCGCGTTGATGTCAAACGGCAGGAGCAGTGAGCCCGGGATGACCGTTGCGGCGGCGGTGCCCGGACCGGTGTAGCCGACACTGACATGATCGCCGCCGATGCCCTCTTTGTGCAAGGTTTCCAGATAGACCGCCTGCCCGGCGACGAGCGTTTGCACCGCAGACGTCTGCGAAGGATACTTCGTCCATTCATAGGGATTGGAAAAGCTGCTCAAGCTCGCGATTTGTGCCGCGCCGGTACCGCCTGGGTTGGTGCTGAACATGAGCTGCGAGGCATCGTCACTGCTGAGGTAAAACTGATAGTTCCCGGAGCTTGGCGGGATGAATTTCGCTCGGATACGGGATCCGTAGTAGTCCGAATAGTCGGCACCGGAGTCGAAAGACGACAGGACGCGGCGAAGATTGGGTTTGTAGGGGTAGTTGGCGGTTGTGGTGAGATAGGATACTGTTGTTCCGGCAGAGAGGCCGGTCCAAATTTCCTGCACTACTCCGGTGACGCTGATAGCGGTTGCGGATGTGACGTTCACCATCACCGTGCCGGAGCCGATCAATGGAGGAGTGGCATTGTCGGTCGCCTGGATCGTCAACGAATAGCTCGGTGTGGCGCTTGCATTGAGCAGGCCTGACTTCGCCAGGGATAACTGGCCGGAGACCGGGTTGATGGCAAAGACAGCACCGGTGTTGCCGGCAGTGATTGTATAACCGGAGATGACATCGGTCGGGTTGAGGTCATTGAACGTCACTGTGCCCACCCCTTGGCCGGCCAAGGCGTTATCGCGGACAGTGTAGCTGGCGACTTGAAGGGTTGGGGCGAAGTTGACATTGAAGGGTGCCAACCACTTGCCGGGAATCACTTCCTTGGTGGCCATGCCGGGACCTTGCCAAGCGACCGCAACATGATCTCCGCCGCCGCCTTCCTTGTGGCGCGCCTCGATGTAGTATGCTTGGCCGGCGGTAAGCGCAATGGCGGTGGACTGCTGGCTGGCATTCGCCGTCCATGCATATTGGCTGGTATAGGTAGTCACGCTCGCCCGGGCCACCGCGTTGGCCGGGGTGGTGTCCGGGCTGAGGCGCAGTTCACTGGCATCGTCCGAGGAAATCCAAAAGGTATAGTTTCCGGTGGTCGGCGGGATGAGGTAGCCGCAGACGGTGCTGCCGTAGTTGTCACCCTTGCTGGAACCGCCATCAAAGGATGTGAGAGTCGTTAGAGAATCCGGGGAAGCGGGAAACTTGGCATTCGAGGTGAGGTTGGCAACCGTGGAGCCAGTGATATTGTTATAGAACGCGCGGCGAATGGTGCCCGGCACATAACCCTCGACCGTGTTGACCAGATTGATGGCGAGCGGAGTGTCCACGTTGTTTGCCGGGGAGCCATGGTCGGTGGCACGGACCACGAGCGTGTAACTGGGCGTGGTTTCAAAATCCAAAGCACCTGCCACCGTGATGACACCGGTGACGGAGTTGATGGCGAAGGTATTGCCGGTGTTGCCACTCGCAATCGAAAAAGTCACATAGTCGGTTCGGTCCGGATCCACCGCGCTGGCGGTGGAGATAACCGTCCCCGCTGCTAGATTTTCCGGCAGGGTTTGGGTTGCGAGTGCGGCGGCCACCGGTGGCTCATTGGCGTCCGTGATCGTCACCACAGTGCGGATGGATTCGGTGGCCACACCGAGACTGTCGGTGATGGAAACAAACAACTCGAACGAGGCCGGATCATCCCAGCGGGTGGAAAGCGTTTCAAAATTGAGCAACGAATGGTTCGCCACGGTGATTGCGCCGCTTGCTGAATCGATGGCGAAGGTCCCGCTGGCATTGCCTGAGCTGATCGAGCGGGTGACCACGCCCGCGCCGTGGCTTATACGGGATGCGCACGTGCCGACGGCGGAACCGACGGCGGCGTTTTCCGCGAGGGGAAAATGGTCGGCCGTCACACCGCCGGTGAGGGTTCCGGTGATGAGGTAGGAGCCAAGGCTTCCATAGTTCGTGTATCCGGTGGAAAGATCCGCGATTCCTTTTCCAACGCCGGAAACCCGCAGGAAATAATCCCCTGCGGCGAGAGCCAGTGCACTGAATGATGCAGACGCCGTGGTGTCCGAATCACTGGTGGCAACGACCACTCCGGCAGAGGTCACGATCTCGGCCTTGATGTCGAGATTCGGATTGAACGTCACGTTGTTGATGTTGAGCGTGACAGAGCCACCGCTGGTGCTGAAACGAAACGCGTCCTGATCGCCTGTGGTCTCGATGATGCCTTCATTGGAAACCACAGCACCGGCAGCTACATCGAGCCAAGCGGAGGTAGCATAAGTTGAGCCGTAATCATCCGCCCGATAGTCCACGTTGTTGTTATTGGAGACGATGATGTTTAAGTCGTTCTCGGAGTTGTCCGCACTGAGATACTCGCCTTTCGACCATTGGGAAAGCGTCTGATAGTAGCCCACACCCATGATCGGCGCCCAACCGTTGTGGCCGGCATAGTAACCCTCAAGGGGGCTGATTCTCCCGTCGTGATACAAGCCGACCGTGTGCCCAACTTCGTGGGATGCCACTTCCACGGCGCTTTTCCCCGAGGTATAAAAAACCCAGCACACGCGATGCCCGGTCTGGTTAAAAGATCCGACATAAGCGACGCCACCCGCTCCGGGCGCGGCATCGTTGGTCGGAGTCAGGATCGCATGCATCCGACTGCCCTCAGGGGCCGCGTTGTAGACCGCCCGCACGGTGGTGATATTGATGTTAAATGGCTGGTAGTCTTCGGCGACCCCCTTCCAGACCTCGTAGATTTGAGCGTTGCTGCTGCCGGATGGCAACGCGTTGATGTATCCCCAACTCGGGAATGTTTCCGCCTCGCCATCAAAGTCGAGATACACCACCGCAGTGGCCCCGGGCAGACTTTGCAATTGGATGATTCCATTTTCGCTCGGCGGGATCGGATAAGTCGTCGGGTGGGTTTGAGGTGCCTCTTCCGGGTTTTCCTCCGTGTCGACGCGACGCGGCAGTGCCCGGCAAATCACCTCATCAACGGGAACTTTGACGAGCATCGGGCTGCCATTCTCGCCGGTGGGACGAACCTGATAGGCAATATCACTCTTGTGATAATGCACGTGCCCGACCATCGATCCGGCAAGACCTGCTGCCGTCTGGCGCTGAAACATGAATTTGCCAGCTTCAGGCTCGGTCACATTCCCTTGAACCAAGAGCAGGCCCTTGCCATCGCGTTGGATATATGTGATCTCCCCACTCGCCACGCCGCCATCGGGCAATGGAATCGTTGCGATTTTCTCATCGACCGAAAGAATCTGCTTCAAAAAATCCGATGGAACCGGCATGGCAACCGATTGTTCTTGGCGGGCGACAGGCGGGTGCTCGAGCGGACAACCCGCATGCGCGTTGGCAACCGAATCGACGGCCGGAACTTCCGCCGTGACGGATTTGACATCAACCGCATTCGTTGAGGAGGACGCCTCACCGCGAGCAGAATGACCCACCGCATGGCCATGAGTCGGGAAAGACCCAGTAAGAACTTGACCGACGACCGGGCGAGACTGGTGCCAGACCCTCATCACCACCACACCTAACAGAATCAACACGCATAACGAAATGAGGGCGCGCTGAAAGCCGAATTGGAAATTTTTCATGAGTGATGGAGTCCTTGCAAGGCGCTACGATAAACCGCCCAGCAGATTGGACATGATCGAACCATGAAAGTAGCACCGGCTTACCGACGCGTAAACAATGAAATGTCGTATTCTAATTGCCGTATATGGGATTTAGGATTTCATCGGGAGGCACTTTTTACAATGCATCGAGGGAAATGAGGCGTGAGATGACTCAACAATCTGCTTGTTGCCATCGATCGCCTCAGTCAACTTGAGCCGTCCTGCAAAAGAATCCTCCAATCAATCCCCGTTATGAAAAGCCTGCAAAAATTCATGACCCTTTACGCGCCAGCCCCCATCGTAATGTTCGGTAGCACCATGGCCGTCGTTGTTCTCGAATATCAAGCCGCTGCCCCGTCGGCTGCGCATTGAAAAATTGCCCGCGACCAAAGCGCCCTTGACAACCCAAAAATGCGTTCTGACATTCAAGCGAACATGGGGAAATCTTTACAGGTCATCACTGACGCACTCCCCGCTGCGACATCCGAAAAGCGATTTCCTGCGAGTCGCCGGGTTTGTTGTCTCGCCTTTTGCTTTCTTTCCCTCGGATCGGCCATGGCGGCTCCTTATCCGAAGGAGGGAAGGCTCATCGAGTGGGTGCAGCCAGATGGGACGGCCCTGACGCTGAGAGCGTTTGGCGACGAGTTCTACGCTCGCACAACGACAAATG
Organism: Akkermansiaceae bacterium; assembly: GCA_903930425.1. Taxonomy (GTDB): domain Bacteria; phylum Verrucomicrobiota; class Verrucomicrobiia; order Verrucomicrobiales; family Akkermansiaceae; genus Luteolibacter. The sequence continues at coordinate 10,821 of CAIYYV010000048.1, forward strand.
ATGGTTATACCGTGGTATTCGATCCGGCAGACAAGACTTACTATTACGCCACCGTTGGACTCGACGGCACATCGCTTGTTTCATCACAGGTCAAGGCACATCATGGAGCCCCCCAACATCTAGCAAAGCATTTGTTAGAGAACAAGGAAACCGTCTCCGCAATCCACTCTGCTAACATTCAAAAATTCGCTCCGGACCGGGCCGCAAATTGAAAGGCGCGTGTGAAGGCGGTCCAACTCGATCGGGCACGCTTTGCCGCGCCAGATGCGTCCGGGCTGTCGGTCACGGCCGAGTCGGCTGCAGCAGCAGCTCTCGCCGCGCCGGTTTCCGGGGGCAGGGTGGGTTTGGTGATTTTGGTGCAGTTTCCCGATGATCCGGCCACGGTCACCGTAGATCCCACGAATTTCCCTGCCACGCAAGTGAAGATGGATCGTTACTGCAACGAGGCCGGCTACACGGACGACGGGAATACCGGATCGATCCGCGATTATTTTTACGACCAATCTAACACCAAGCTCACGTTCACGCAGGTGGTGACGGCCATTGTCACTTTGCCGAACCCGCGAAGCTATTACAATTACTCGAACTATCCCACGAACTCGACGCTTCCGGATTGTGGTGTGGCAGGCAGGCAGATGGTCGCGGATGCCATTGCGGTACTGAAGACCTCCGGCTTTGATTTCTCCGCCCTGTCATTGGACACGAGCAACAACGTGATCGCCACCAGCTTGCTCTTTGCAGGCTATGATTCCGGCGTATGGAGTTTCGGCCTATGGCCGCACTCGTGGGCTCTCAGCACGAAAATCAATGTCGGGACAACCAGCAGTCCCCGCTATATTTCCAGCTACCAATGCACGAACGTGCCCACTGCCGCACCAGCAATCGGGACTGCTTGCCACGAGTTGGCGCACATGCTGATGAAGTATCCGGATTTTTATGACACCGATATCACGGACGGCGATTCCGAGGGTGTGGGCGAGCATTGTTTGATGGGATCGGGCAACTGGTTGAACAGCCAAAAAACCCCCGCTCCGATTGATCTCTACCTCAAGGATTTCTCTGGCTGGGCAAGCATCACCGATCTCAGTCCCACGGTATCTCTCGACGCATTTCTCTCTACCACCGGCAATAGCGGATACCGCATTCGGAAACCCGGCACAACTACCCAGTATTTCCTGGTTGAAAATCGAGGGGTCGGCGACAAATGGGCGACTTACTGCCCCGATAAGGGGCTGATGATTTGGCACGTCGATGAAGCGGTCACGACGGACAACATGCGGCAACAAATGACCGCCAGCCAGCACTACCAACTCTCGCTCGAGCAGGCCGATGGTCAATTCGATCTGGAAAACAACCGGGATCGTGGTGACAGCACGGATCTTTTCGATAACGGCGGTCTTTTTGCGAATGCGACCACTCCCAACGCCAATTGGTGGGATGGAACAGCCTCCGGAGTTTCGATCTCCGTGCGCAGTGCTGCCGGGGCTTCCATGAGTGTTCGGTTTCTTGACGGCGGAGCTCCGGCACCCGAAATCGCCGTCGAGCAACCACTCGGCACCAACCTCACCGATGGCAGTGCGAGCATCGCCTTCGGCAGCGTCCTCGTCGGCAACACGTCGAGCGCCTTCACCTTCACCGTGAAGAATCTTGGCTCGGCGGATCTAACAGGATTGGCGGTGCGGAAGGACGGCACGCACGCCACCGACTTCACCGTCAGCTCCCTAAGCACCACCACTCTGGCAGTAGGCGGAAGCACCACATTCACCGTCACCTTCGCCCCTGGAGCCGCCGACACCCGCACTGCGGCCCTTCATATTGACAGCAACGACGCGGACGAAAACCCGTTTGATATCACCCTCAGCGGCACGGGTTTGGGAGCTCTTTCCGGCACGAAAACCGTCGGGCCGAGCGGTGCGGACTACACGAGCCTCACGGCAAGCACTGGCTTGTTTGCAGCGATCAATAGCAGAGGGGTGAACGGGGTTTTGACCGTGCAGATCATTGGCAACCTGAGCGCCGAGACCGGCACGATCGCACTCAATCCGCTGACGGGGACGACTCCTTCCCTGAAAATTTTCCCCGCCGGCGGCGCACGCAGTGTCAGCGGCAGCTCCAGCGGCGCGCTGATCCGCCTGAAGGCCGCGGACAACGTCACGCTCGACGGTTCGCTGAACGGTAACGGCACCGACCGCAGTCTCACCCTCACCAATACGAACACCGGCACCAGCTCCGCCGTCGTGTGGCTCCAAAGCAATGGCACCGATGGAGCGACCGGCAACACGATCAAGAACCTCAATGTGTCTGGAAAAGCCAACACGCAAACGCTCGTCGGCATCGGTTCTGGAAGCAGCACGATCAGCATCAGCAGCCGTGGCGCCGGAAACAACGGCAACACCATTCAAAACAACAGCATCAGCAAATGTCAGTATGGCATCTATTCCGCCGGCACGAACGTGACGACCAAAAACACCGGAAACGTCATCTCACAAAACCTGCTCAACACCGCCTCCCCCAACCATATCGCCAAGGGCGGCATCCTTGTGGGCTTCGAAAACAACATCACGATCACCCAAAATACGATTGACGGCCCGACATACAGCAGCTCCACGGACACCTTTGGCATTTCGCTGGGCTGGACCTCCATCACAGCGACGGCTTTCACGGGCAGCGAGGTGACCAATGCCACCGTGACCCGCAATGTGATCGGCAAGGTGACCCATACCGGCACCTACTCCGCAGTGGGCATCGCGGTTGCCGCCGCGACCTCAGGCACCACCTTGATCGCTAACAACTCGATCTATGGGGTGGGGGGCAAACCCACCTCCACCGCCAAACACATCTGCGTGGGCATTTTCCTTGGCGGCGGCATCGGCTCCACCACGCAAGTCTATTTCAATTCCGTCTCGATGACCGGCACTTTTACAGGCGGGAGTTCTCCGAGCTATGCGTTGGCGATCGGCGAATCCAATCCCATCATTGATGTGCGCAACAACATCCTATTCAACACACAGGCGACCGGGACGGGAATCAGCTATGCGATCGGCACCGCCTCGACGACTTTTTCCAACCTGACCTCGAACCACAATGTGCTGTTCGTCAACACGGGCACCTTGTTCGGCCTGGGCAAGACAGGCGGACTTTACTCAACGTCAGGCACCTCTGGGACCACACTGGCCAACTGGCAGGCGACTACCGGAAAAGACGCGAATTCCGTGGCTGCCAATCCGCTCTTCTTTTCGCTGACCGACCTGCACATCACCAACTCCGGATCTCCCGCATGGCAGGCCGGCGTCCTCATCGCCGGTATCACGAAGGACATGGACGGAGAAACGCGAAGCGCGACACCCGGAATCGGTGCGGATGAACCGTCGGCGACAACACCCGTCGTCACCACCAACCCCTCGAATATCACCGTGAACCCGGGGGCCAATGTGAGCTTCACCGCCGCAGCCACTGGCTATCCAGAGCCGACGGTGCAGTGGCAAGTGAGCACCGATGGGGGCGCGAACTTCACTAACATCGAAGGTGCCACCACTGTGCCCCTGAGCTTTGAGGCGGTGGTCAGCGACAACGGGAACCATGACCGCGCGCTGTTCACTAACTCGGCGAACTCCACATCTACCACAGCGGCAACCCTCACCATCATCACCTCGTATACCACTTGGCAGACACGCAAATTCTCGGTCGAAGACATCGAAGCCGGCCTGACTACCCCCACCGCAGATTTCGACAGCGACGGCTTGGCAAACCTGCTAGAATATGCTTTTGGCGCAGATCCCAAAACCCCCGATGTGGCGGACATCGTTCCGACTGTCACCCATAACCCAATGCAGATCGCCTTCCCATGCGACGCGGCATGCACGGACATTACCTACACCGTGCAGTCGTCATCCGACCTCACTACATGGACCGACATCGCGAAAAGCATCGGCGGCGCGACCACGCTTCCCATTGATGCGCGCAGCACGGTGTTAGATTCCGGCACGCTGCGCACAGTGACGGTGATCGACTCAACGGCGATCACCGACGGAAAGCGGTTCTTGCGCGTCATTGTCTCCTCCCCTTGATCCCATTCGTGCGGAAGTGCCCTCCTTCAAAAGGCTGGACGCCCAGCCTGAAAGCCGGAAATTAGGAGTTGCGGCGGATGAGGTGCTCTGAGAGAACCGCTCTGCCCCATTCCACTCGAGTTGAGATCGGATCCGCTTTTCTGTTTCATCTACCTTTTGCGCCGGTCTGATCCCCGTTTCAATACCCGCCATGCTCTCACTGTTATGCTCAACTTACTGAAACATCCACTGCTTACACATAAACTCGCACTTCTTCGCCGGAAGGAGACCGCCACCAAGGATTTTCGCGTCATACTCGGCGAAATTGCCGGTCTAATGACTTATGAGATCACCCGCGATCTCCCCGTGAAAGACATCACCGTTGAAACGCCCCTCGGAAAATGCCACACGCAGGAACTTGCAATGGACGTCGTGCTTGTTCCGGTATTAAGAGCCGGTTTAGGAATGGTTGATGGCATCTCAAACCATATACCCACTGCACGGATAGGTCATATTGGCATGTATAGGGATCATGCCACATTGAAACCGATGACTTATTATTCAAAACTCCCTGACAACCTGCCCAATGCAATCGTGATGGTGCTCGATCCCATGCTCGCAACAGGTGGTAGCTCGTCAGATGCCATCCAAGCTCTCAAGAACCATGGCGCAAGCACCATCAAACTGGTTTGCATTGTCGGCGCGCCGGAAGGCGTGGCTCGCATCATGGCGGATCATCCCGATGTCCAGATCTACCTTGCCGGTATCGATGAAAAATTGAATGCACACGGGTATATTGTTCCAGGCTTGGGCGATGCCGGTGATAGACTCTTCGGAACCCTATAGTGAACTTCGCTCTGCGGTTAGAAGAAATTCAAACCACGGAATGCACCGATTGGCTTGGATCCAAAATAGCATATCGATGGATCCAGAAAAACTTTGCGTCTTTGCGCCTTTGCGCGAGAAGATTCTTATCGATCGCGCAAAGGAAGAAATGAGAACCACGGATGAACGCTGATAGACACGGATCTAGGAGCGGCGGACTCCGATCCGCCGAATGCCCGTGAAA
>CAIYYV010000049.1 GCA_903930425.1 Akkermansiaceae bacterium
CGTGCTTCACTACGGGCCTGATGCCCGTGTCTGATTGGAACCGCCCTGTACGGAGCCGTACGCAGGGTGGTGTGGGACCCGTGGCTGATCTAACGGTCAGTCACGGGGACCCGATTAGCGCGGATATTGATTAGGTCGTAATCCTGCACCACGTAGGGTTTCATTTCGAGGCGTTGTTTACCGGCACGCTTGGCTTCGGTTTCGCCGCCCGCTTCGAGAAAGTCATTGAAGCCGATGACCTCCGCGCGAATGAATCCTTTTTGGAGATCGGTGTGGATGGTGCCGGCGGCTTCGGCGGCCGTGAGCCCCTTGCGGATCGGCCAGGCGCGGTTTTCCGGGCCGCCGACGGTGAGAAAGCAGATGTAACCGCTCCCTTGAAACGCGCGCACCATGAGGGCCTCGGGATCCCCGAGGGCTTCGGGCTCGGCGAGGATCACCGGTTTGCACGTGTGAAAACCGTGGCCGGTCAATGCCTGCCAGTCCTCTTCTGCGAGATTGGCGCTGAAGACCGGTTCCTCATTTTCTAAATGGGCCTGCAGCCGCAAGAGCACCGCCTGTTCTGCCTCAGACGGGTCACGACTCAGCCGCGTCTCAATGAACTCCAAATCCTTGATCAGCAAATCGAGCAGCCGGTCACGGCTCACCAAAATGGCGTCGGCATCTAACGACTCGTCTTCCGCGACCACGTCCACCTGCGCGCAGACTTTCTTTTTGGCCTCGATCAAGGCGTGTGTTTGATCGAGGCGCGGGTCTTTGATGTTGTGTTTCCCGATGGGAATACCCGGAACGCCGATCACACAAATTTTCATGCCGCGAAAATAGCGGGGCGATCCATCGGAGTCGAGACCAAGCTTGAAACGCCACTCAATTCCGCGTCCGGGATGCGTGTGCAGCGGATCTGCGTCGCGCCACTAACCCTCGACCGTCCATGTGGAAGTGCCATGAAGCAGTTCCTTCCACGTGCCCGAACCTTTTTTCGCTTTGGCCTCTTCGACCTGGTCGTGAATGAGGGATTCGTAAGTCGGGCGTTGGATTTCGCGGATGATGCCGAGCGGAGTGGGAAAATCCGGAAGGCCCATGGTCGCGAGCAGTTGGGAATACAGTGGGCTCGATTGATGCGGTTCGTGAATGAGGATCTCACCGGGAGCGGCGGTGGTGGCATCGACGATTTCTGGCACGAGGCCCTTGAGGCGGATGCCCTTGCCCTTGTTTTTCCCGAAGAGCAATGGCTTGCCCGCTTCAAGAATCAGCAATTGATCATCGCGGCTTTCCTTCCCGTAAATCGGATCCCATGACCCGTCATTGAAGATCACACAGTTTTGAAGGATCTCGACAAATGACACTCCTTGATGCTCGTGCGCGGCCTTGAAAATCTCAACCATGTGTTTGGGATTGTTGTCCACGGTGCGCGCGATGAAGGTGGCTTCAGCACCCAACGCAAAAAGCAAGGGATGCAGCGGATGATCGATCGAACCGGTGGGCGTGGTCTTGGTCCTGGTGCCGAAGGGGGAGGTCGGGCTGTATTGTCCTTTGGTCAGCCCATAAATCCGGTTGTTGAAAAGCAATACCGTGACATTGAGGTTGCGGCGCAACAGATGAAGCATGTGGTTGCCACCGATGCTGAGGCCGTCGCCGTCACCAGTTACAACCCAAACCGATAGATCGGGATTGGCCACCTTGATGCCCGTGGCCACGGTGGTGGCACGCCCGTGAATGGTATGAAACCCGTAGGTATTCATATAATACGGGAAGCGACTCGAGCAGCCAATGCCGCTCACGATCACAAAGTTTTCGCGCGGCACGCCGAGTTCTGGAAAGGTGCGTTGAAGTGAATTGAGAATCGCGTAATCGCCGCATCCCGGACACCAGCGCACATCATTGGACGTGACAAAATCCTTGCGACTGAGTTCCGGAAGCGGGTGGACAGATGGGGGTTCGGTAGCCATGGCAATCAGTCGTTGAGAAGTTGCAACACCCGCTCGCGAATTTCGCTGATTTTAAATGGGCGCCCTTGGATTTTCGGCAGAGAGATGGCATCCACCAGAAAACGTGCTCGAATGAGCATGCAGAGTTGCCCGGAGTTGAGCTCTGGAATGAGCACCTTGTCGAAGCCTTTGAGCAGGTCTCCCAAGTCGGGCGGCAGCGGATTCAAGTAGCGCAAATTGGTGCTGCTGACCTCGTGCCCTTCCGCTCGAAGCGCCTCAACAGTCGACGTGATCGCACCGTGAGTTCCCCCCCAACCTAACACCAAAAGTTTGCCTGTGCGTTCCCCGGTGAGACGAAGCGGTGGAAGTGTCTTGGCCACGGCCTCGACTTTCGCGGCCCGCAGGCGAGTCATTTCCCCGTGGTTGTCAGGATCATAACTGATCTTTCCCTTGCCGTCCTTTTCCAGGCCACCGATGCGGTGCTCAAGACCCACCTGACCGGGAATGGCCTGTGTGCGCGCCAACGTTTCCGGATGACGCGCGAACACGACGTAAGGCTTCGACGGATCCGCAAAGGGTGCCACAATCTCCGGTAAAGTATCTTCCTCCGGCACCTTCCACGGCTCCGAACCATTCGCCAAATATCCATCACTCAGAAGAATCACCGGCGTCGAAAATTCCAAGGCGATCCGAACCGCCTCAAAACCAGCGCGAAAACCGTCAGACGGAGAATTCGCCGCCACCACCGGCACCGGACTTTCACCGTGGCGACCAAAAAGCGCCTGCAATAAATCGGATTGCTCGGTCTTGGTCGGCAATCCAGTGCTCGGCCCACCACGCTGGACGTTCACGATCACTAACGGAAGTTCGGTCGATATCGCCAAGCCAATGAACTCGCTTTTCAAACACATCCCCGGACCACTCGTGCCCGTCACACCGATCTGACCCGCAAAACTCGCGCCGAGCGCCACGCCAATCGCCGCGATTTCATCCTCCGCCTGAACAGTCTTCACACCGAAATGCTTGTAACTCACCAAGGTCTCAAGAATCCCGGTGGCCGGCGTGATCGGATAACCCGAAAATAACAAATCACGACCCGCTTTTTTCGCGCCCGCTACCAACCCAAGAGCAATCGCTTCATTGCCGGAAATTTTCCGGTAAATGCCAGGAGCAACCTCCGCCCGCGCCACCATGTAGCGGTTGCGGGTCGTCTCAGTGGTTTCCCCAAGAAAATATCCGGCTTTCAACACGCGGATGTTTGCGGCGGCAAGCTCGGGCGACTTGGCGGCCCACTTGGAATTGATGTAATCAATGGTCGGCTCGATCGGCCTACTATAAACCCAGTAGGTAAACCCTAGCGCAAAAAAGTTCTTTGTCCGGAGTTTCTCGCGCTGGGTCAACGGGCTGTCCTTGAGCGCCTCTACTGATAGACCGGTGACATCCAGACTGATGACCTCATATTTTTTCTGAATGTCCGTGTCGTCCAGCGGATTCGACTCGTAACCCGCCATGGCGAGGTTTTCAGCCGTGAACGCGGAGGCATTGGCGATCAAGAGCCCTCCCGCAACCAAATCCTGAAGGTGAACCGCAAGCGCGGCGGGGTTCATGGCTACCAACGCGTCAGGCTCATCGCCTGGCGTCAGCACGGTCATGCTACCAAAATGGACCTGAAAGGCCGATACTCCGGCGATGGTGCCGATCGGTGCGCGAATTTCCGACGGATAATCCGGAAAGGTGGCAATGGCATTGGGAACCGTGACACTGGTGTCGGTAAATCGCTCCCCGACAATTTGCATTCCGTCACCGGAATCACCGGCAAAGCGGACGACCACTGATTTCATTTCGCGGAAGCCAGGTATGATTGGGGTCATTGAATTCAGTGGAATGGAACTTACTGGTAATTCAAGAACACAATTTCTTTGACGTCAACGTCCGATTTCCAAGGGCAATGCGCGCCGATGCGGGCTTGCCCTCCAGTTGCCCATTATTGCTCGCCATCGCTGATGCAATCGCATCCTTGATCTGTCGGCGGCTGGCCTGTTTGAAGCCGTGCCAAAAAAGCTCCCACAGCCGATTCTGGCAGATCAATCCAGACATGGTGCGGATCTCCAGGGGCCACCCCAATGCGCTCTCCCTCGCAATTTTCCATCCGGGCCACGAATTGGCGCACGTTTCCCGACGGCAAGATCACCTCAATCGTGTCACCGATCTCAAAACGGTTTTTCACAAGCACTTCCATCAACCCGCGCATCCGGTCCCATGCCAATGCCTGGCCGACATAGCGACCGTGCCCCGGCACTGAATGGCTGTCGGCGTAATTCTGATAGGCGGCATGCGGCTGCCGTTGAAAAAATCCGCCCGTATAGCCGCGGTTCGCAAGCCCCTCGAGATCCGTTAGGACCGAGGCGTCAAATGGGTGCCCGGCAAGCGCGTCATCGATGGTGCGGCGGTAGGCCTGGCAACTTCTCGCGACATAATACGCGCTCTTCGTGCGCCCCTCGATCTTCAACGAGTCGATACCAATCTCTATCAGGCGCGGTACATGTTCCGCAGCACGCAGATCCTTGGAATTCAGGATGTAGGTGCCATGCTCGTCTTCCTCACTCGGCATCTGCTCACCCGGTCGCTGTCTTTCCTCAAGAAACATTTCACTTCCGCCCATAGCGGAAAAATCCGACTCGCCTTCGTGGAGTTGGTATTTCCATCGGCAGGAATTCGTGCAGGCACCCTGGTTCGAGTCGCGCCCCGTGAAGTATCCCGACAAAAGGCAACGGCCCGAATAGGCAATGCACAAGGCCCCGTGCACAAACACCTCAAGCTCAATATCCGGACATTCCTGGCGAATCTCCGCAATCTCATCGAGCGTCAATTCGCGCGAAAGAATAATGCGCGCAAGTCCCAGGCTTTGCCAAAACCGCACGGAGGCCGCATTCAATGTGTTGGCCTGAACGGAGAGATGCACCGGCATTTCAGGCCACTTCTCGCGAGCCATGGCGATGAGGCCGGGATCGGCCATGATCAGAGCGTCTGGCTTGAGCGCCACCACTGGCGCCATGTCATGCAAAAAACTGCGCACCTTCGCATTGTGTGGCAGCAGGTTGCTGACGACAAAAAACCGCTTCTTCTGCGCATGCGCTTCCTCGATCCCCTCGCGCAGCGCCTCCACATTCCGAAAACGGTTGTTGCGCACGCGCAGGCTGTATCGCGGCAACCCCGCATACACGGCATCCGCACCAAATGCGAACGCCGCACGCATCATCTCCAAAGACCCCGCAGGTGCCAGCAATTCCGGCACCTGCCCATGACGGACCAGTCGTCGTGCATTCACATTCTCCTCATTCGGTGGCTTCATCGGCTGAAGGGTCGTTAGACGGGAGGATGCCGGCCAGACTATTTTTCTAACGTTTCTGTCTGTGAGTCTCAATGCATTGACCATGGCCAGATGAATCGCTCATCACATGTTGCGTTCGCTTGGAGCGGGAGGACTCGTGCGATGCAGGATTTGTCCGTCTTTGAGCAAACGCGCGCGCAGTGGTTCATAAGGCAGTTCCTGCACGGTGACGCTCGCATCAATGGCCAGTGCGGCGGCGGTTGCGGCGGACTGGCCAAGGATCATGAAAACGGGTTCCATGCGGAGACTGCCGTAGGCGATATGGGTGGCCGAGGCACAAACCGGGACGAGCAGGTTGTCCGCCTGGCCTGACTTCGGCACCAGCGAGCCGTAGGCAATTTCATAGGGTTTCAGTTGCACGGCGACATCTCCTTCGTTTTGGACCATGCCATCTGGCGTGATATAGCGGCGAACATTGTGTGAATCCATCGTGTAGCTGCCCATGCCGATCGAGTGCGGGGTGGGACGTTTCTTGAGCAGCTCGTTTTCGGTCATCACAAATCGGCCGATCATCCGGCGAGCCTCGCGGATGTAGAGTTGATGCGACCAGTTCCCGTTGTCGATAAACTCGTCCTTCGGCAGCCCCCAAGTCCGCATCTTGTCCTGAACGTTTTGTGGCACGCGGGGGTCGTTGGCGATGAAATAGAGCAGGCCCTTCTGATAGGTTTCGTGTTCGCGTATGATCTTCTTTCGCCGCTCATACGTGGCGTCCGGGTAGTCACTGCTCATGCCGATGTGATCGAAGCTGACGGGGCCGTGGTTGTTGGTGTCCGTCTTGTAATTCGGAATGAGGTCGAACTTCTCGAATGTCTCGCGCCAGCCAGCTTCGAAGACGCGGAGTAGCAGTTCATAGCGATTCGATTCGTAGCCTTCAGGCTTGGGAAAGGGGATGCGGTTTTCCGGATGATTGGTGAGACACATGCGAAAGCAATAGGCCTGCACACGCTTGTCGCCCTCGCCACGAACGCCGGGGGCGGCAGTGTCGATGCCTGGCAGCAAGCCGCTTTTCGGATCGCCGGGGACCACGTATGGACTGATAGGTTTTTTCAGAATGCCAAAGTGATGACGGTGATGGAGGATCCCAACTTGATTGCCGTTCCACTTTTCGCGGTAGTCGCTGTTTGCCTCGCGACCGACATGATAGTCCACCCCCGCCGCGGCCATGAGGTCACCTTCATACGTCGCGTCGAGAAACATTTTTCCACTGAAGATTTTCCCGCTCAATGTCGTAATGGAAAGAATGTGGGTTCTTTCCATTTTCACTCCAGAATCCCGGTTGAGCCATTCGTCACGATGCAGCGTGATTTGGTTTTCGCGGATCAGATCATCGAAGATCTGTTCGGCCACGTGAGGTTCGAAAATCCACATCGTCCGGTCTGCACCGTCGATGGCGGGTGTCCCTTGTCCTTTATTGCCGTATTGTTCCTTTCTTTGCCACTTCCAGGCGTCGGCCCGGTCGTAGTGCTTCCACACGCGCTGATAGAATTCGCGGGCCAGTCCGCCGATGACC
>CAIYYV010000050.1 GCA_903930425.1 Akkermansiaceae bacterium
CCACCGCTGCGTATGCTTCCACCCACTCGTTGAGCTCATCCTCGCTGAGCGGACTGAGCGACTCTAGGGAATGACGTGGTGGACCCATGTTTCTGTGAGAAAATTTTCAGCCCGCTTGAGGCAGCACCGGAGTTCGATCGGGCCGATGTCCGCGAGTTTCGCCCCATCGGTGGCGGGCTTGACGAGGAAGGTGACGCGCCAGCGTTCTTCCGGCAGCCCCTGCACACTGATTTCCTGAATCTTGATTTTTTCCGCGCCCGCGCCGACCGCCTTGACATCGGCCGTGAGCGGAATGTCGCTCGCTTGATTCAGATCGGCACCAGAGAATTCCACCATGATGCTGCGCTCATCGTTCTTCGCGTCATGGAGACCGGTGCGGGTCGCCACCACTCGACCACCCGCTTGCGACGGATCCGGATCCATCGTCCAATGCTGACGGTAGGAAAATTCAATGCGGTCGCCCGGTTGCGGCAGGCGCGAGGGCTCCCACATGGCCACCGTGTTTTCGGAAAGCTCGTGCGATGTCGGAATTTCTATCAGAATAACCCGCCCGGCACCCCACTCGGAAGTCGGCTCAACCCAAAGTGACGGGCGCAATTGATAATTCGCGTCGGCGTCCTCATAGGCGCCAAAGCGGCGGTCGCGCTGCAAAAGGCCAAATCCCTCACATTTCTCCATGCTGAAAAAACTCGATTCAATCTTGCCGGAATCATTGCTGATAGGGCGCCACAAGCGCTCACCAGTCCCCATGCGAATCGCCAATCCGTCCGAGTCATGCACCTCGGGATGCACATCATCAAATCGCCGCCGCGAATTCTCTCCAAACCAAAACATGCTCGACATCGGCGCGATCCCAAGCCGTTGAACCGCACGCCGGGTGAAAATGACCGCGCGGACATCCACCAACGTTTCGTTCACGGTATGAACGGTGAAGGCATAGGCGCCCGCATAGGATGGACCATCTAACAACGCGTAAAAACGGACGCTCGTGTCGGCGGCCTCGGGCTTGCGGAGCCAGAATTCCCGGAAACTCGGGAATTCCTCGGTCACTCCATCGATCCCGGTGTCCACTGCGATGCCGCGGGAGGAGATCCCATAGCGTTGGGTTTTCCCGAGTGCCCGCCAGTAGCTGGCACCTTGAAGGGCGATGAGTTCATCGAAGACGCCCGGGGTATTGATCGGCGCATGGAGACGGAACCCCGCGAACCCACCATCCGGAGGCAACTCGCCGTGCTTCTGCGTGAGCGGCCCATAGTTGAAATACGCTTCTGCGAGACGGATCTGTTGTTGGTGGCTGCTGGTGAATTCATTGAGCGTCACCGGCTCCGGATAGAGATATCCCGGATGAAAAAACATCGCGCGAAAAGGAAGATTGTCCGTCGCCCAGAGTGCTTGGTTCGGGTTGAACCGGATGTCCCGATATTGATCGCGACTCAGATTGGCCATCCATGCCGGAAGCCGGTCCCGGTTAGGAGCGACATACGGCTTGTTCGCCAAGTCCCTCGCCCGACTTTGAATGCTGTCAAACCCAACATCCTCGCGCTCCCATGTCTGGGCCCATGCGGTGGAAAAAAGGGCGGTCGTCGCAATGAGTGGAAGAATCCTTGGCACAAAACGTTTTATACCGCGTCTTCACCCTTGACGTCAAGAAGAGCAATTCTGTGCGTGCATCCGGCAGTGCGGTCGACGATCCTCATGCGTCAAAAAATACGGTTTCTGCGGTGTTTTCGCCTGCCTGTTTCTGACAGTCCGTTAGCCGATAGAAGTCAGTTGACACGTCGTCAGCAAGTGGCTTCCCTTCATAGTCATGAGCACTGATGGCGAGGGTTCTCGAAAAAGTTTCAAAAAACTCATTTTTTTTGAACCCTCGCCGTCGTGGCTCTGGGGTGGTTTTTGGGGGCTGTTGTGCGGCGTCACCTGGTTTGTCGGTGGCCCTTGGGCGGGTGTCCACAGCGTGCTGTTAGGCTGTGCCGGGCTGCTGATGCTCCTGTGCCCGCCGGTGGTTTCGTTACCACGCTCGTGGTGGGTTTTGGCCGCCGTTTTCACCACTGCCGGTGCGGCCGCCTTTCTGCCGGTCGAGTGGTTTGGCATTCCCGAATGGCGTCACCAACTCGCCGCGCTTGGCGTGCAGACGGGTTCGTCCGTGGCGATTCAATCGCGGCAGGCCGCGGAGTCGCTTGCGATGTTTGCCATGATCTTATGCACCGGCCTGTGGCTGGCCGGCCACCGCGCGTCGCCGATCCAACTCCGGCACTGGACGCTGGCTTTTGCGTTAGGCGTCGCCGTTTATGCCGTTCTCGCCCGCTTCCTGCAGGATTCGCCGACGGTTGCCACACTTGTCCCTGAACCTCGCTTCGGGTTTTTTCCCAATCGCAACCACACGGCCACCTACCTCGCCATGGGCGGCATCTGCGGCTTGGGCAACCTGCTGCAGGCCCTTCGTGACAAGCGTTTTTACGCGATGTCCTTCGCGCTCATCGCCGCTGCCGTGTGTTTTTGGGCGCTCGGTGCCTGGTCGATGAGTCGCGGTGGAGTGGTGTTGGTCGTCCTTGCTTGCCTGGTCTGGCTCCCTCTGTTAGGCACCCGCTATCTCGGACGTCACGGCTTGTGGGTGCTCGCCCTCATCGCCCTTGCGGTGATCGGGCTTTTTTTCATTGCCGAGTCCAAAGTCAAAGAACGCCTGTCGAAAACCGTCGAATCGGTCGAACAAACCGCGCTTTTCGCCAACCTGCCGCTGCCGGGGGAGGGGAAGCCTGTTATGGAATCCATGAATGACTTGGATTTGCGCATCCCCATCGCCATCGACACGTTCCAGTTGATCCGCGATTTCAAATGGACTGGCATCGGCGCCGGCCAATTCCTCGCCATTTTCCCCCAATACCGGAATCTCTCGGCCGTTGCCAATGAAAACGACAGCTACCACCCCGAAAGCGATTGGCTCTGGATGGCCGCCGAAGTCGGCGTGCCCGCCACCCTCGCACTCGCGGCCCTCGTCGTCCTCGCATTCACCCAATCTCGGCTCGCCATCCGCTGCAACAGGGACCGAGCGCTCCGCAGCGCCTGCCTCGTCGCGGCCATGCTCGTCCCCATCCATGGGTTTTTCGATGTCCCCGGGCATCGGATCACCTTGGCTTGGGCCGCCGATTGGCTCTTCGCGCTTTCGCTGCACTCGCCTTCTGCGGACGCCCCGTCGTTCCGCCCGAGTCCTTGGCCATTCCGCGCCGCCGGAATCGCCCTGCTCGCCGCCGCTTTATTCCTCGCCAACGCCCAATGGTGGGGCGGCCCTCAACCCGCCCTCACTGCCGCGCCCACCGCCCTCGCGGCCGCCCAAACGCTCTATCAGGATGACCTCGCACTCCAACAGGAAGCCGCCGCCAAAGGCGAAACCTACCAGCCCGACCCTGCCGATGACCGCCTCGAAAAGGCCCTCACCCTGCTCGATCAAGTCACCCCCGTCGCCCCGCTCGATCGCGACCTCCTCCGCTACCGCAGCCTCCTCGCCCTGCAATTCGACGACAAACAGGATCGCGTCCTCCAGTCCTTCGCCCTCGAACGCGCCCTCGATCCCACCTGGATCGACGGACCGCTCCGCCAGGCCGCCGCCTGGGGCGAAACCCATCCCGCCCGAACCCGCGACCTCTGGAATGAGGCCCTTCAGCGCGCCAGCCGACTCGACTCACTCAATCCGGATAAACCTCACTTCAAAACCCAAACCCTCCAACGCATCCGCCAATCCGCCAAAGGCAAACC
>CAIYYV010000051.1 GCA_903930425.1 Akkermansiaceae bacterium
TCTCATCCTGCCACCACCATGGTCAGAGCGCTGCAACCTGTCATGCGCGCCACAATGCTGTCGTAAATACTGCTCAGGACAAGTTCTATATATTGGGGATTCGATCATTTCGTTCAGCAAAGTGCCAAGACACGTCATCATCGATATTGCAAGCGTCTCATAAGCCTCAAGTCCGCGCCAGTGAGTTAGGAGGCTTTCGATATCGTCCTGAATCTCGACAAACAAAATAAGACCGTTATCTGGCGGTGTTAAAAACTCCCACCACAAGACAATGCTGAAACCACCAGATATTCTGATGCGCATGATATCCACGCTCTCAAGTTGCAGGCCGCGATCACCCTTGTGCTCTGAAAAGACATTCACATCGCTTTGTGCAAAGGATCCAGCGCTGACAAGATCTTTTGTCTTATTCGCCAACACCTCACCAATGTGCGCGATCCCAGACCTCCTCAGTGCAATTGCATTATCGGGTGCATAAAGAACCCTAAATCCAAATTCACCAACCAAAGAAACATCTCCGTATGCACCAAAAAGGTCCGCTAGATCCGAGTTTTCAAAAACACGTGAAATTCTTTGGTCGGTTTTGAGGGTCTGTTGTGCGATTGGGTCGCCAATCAACGAGGCGAGTTTTTGCATTATCGCGGTCGATAACCAGTGACAGCGCTCAAGTGAGCTGCTGCCGTAGAGCGAATCCATTCTGTTGAAATAAAGACAAATTCTCGAATCTCTGTCGGCATTATAGATTAGCCATCCAATAGAAAAAGATCTGCGTCCATGTATCGAGATGTCATGTGTTTCTCTTCGGTTGTAGTCTAGAGGGCATTGACTATACTCGACCGATACAACAGCGCGCTTGATTTCTTGATTTGATTCCAAAGGTCTACCGACAAGACTCAGCACATATGCTCCAAGCAATTCGCTGATTGAAATTCTATCGGCGTGTATTAGCGCCTTGTAGGATTGATCAGTAAATCTGATTGAAAATCCAGAGGAGTGGATCGATGCGATTTCCGCTGACATTTGAAATACTGATCCAACTTCGCAAAACTTCACGTCGAGCTGGTGCCCAGGCGGTGATTGTATCGACCACTTTCTACAAGCCTTTGGCCTGCTCATAAACCAGAATAACGTAGGGTAACGATTACGGTTTTCCTGCTTGAGGACTATTTTCCAGAGAAGGTCGTTTCCATCATTCCCGTCCGGACTCTGTTGAAACGGAAACCCGTCGATGTCGACTGAATAGTAGTTGTTATGTCTTACTACGCACTCCGTTTTGAAGTCTTCTAGCATACCACCTACACGTTCACTGGCCACGGAATCCAAAGCACTGTGCCACAAATGGGTAATTCGCGCCTTATTAGGTATCAGTACTTTCTCGGCAAAGTGGACGCTGTCAGCAATGACATAAATAAGGGGTTGAATAAGAGTTCCAAGTCGGTCGCTATCGATCTGAAGAAAAAGAAAGGAGACCTCCCCTTGTCCTCGGATTGATTCCTTTTGTGATTTTGCGGAACCCTGAATTTCCTCGAAGCAATGCAGCGTATTAAGCTTTTCATGCTGTAAAACACGGATGGTAGTCCATTGATCACGATATACGATTCCTGATGCTCCAGGCACTGATAAAAGATTGTCAGGTGTGGTATGGCGATCTGAATGGATAAAGATAGTAGGAGTGCCAGGGAGGAGCGCCGGATGACGATTTTGCTCACTGCGATGGAGATAGAGCGTGTCTCTAAAATCCAGTCCTGATTTGAGAAACCATGCAATCCTTGGCTCCCAAGGATTTTGATCAAGCCATTGCTTGAACGGACCATTGTGATTGCCATTTAAATATTCCAGTAGCTTTTTTGACATGGTGGTCTAGCCCTCCTATTATAATTGTATTATTAGCTGTAACAAGTAGCGGGATTTCATGATTCGAAAATTTTACCATTGGTTTAACCGATCAAGATCCCAACGATTTTTTGAAGCGCGTCGGCGTATTCTATAACCGAGTTTTGCTTCACAAAAACGCCTTGATTGTCGTGCATGTCACCCGTCAGTGTTTTGCAAGGCAGGCATAACGAGCAACAATTGAGGTCATATTCGTTGTATTGCCATGATTCATCCGCTTCACCATTTTTGATGACGAACACATCAACAGGGGCGAAGCCACCGCAAATCAGGGTTTTGATCTCGCGTTTCTTTTGAAAACGCAAGAGGACTCGCGGTTTTTTTGATGTCTGACAGAACAGGTTTTCAAATGTAAATCCGTGGGTGTCATATGCTTCCTCGGTGATATCAAGAACCAGCACAAATTGCGGGTGCAATGGCGATGTGTGCAACTTGGAAAGAACGGTCATTACCTGGTCTGCGCCATTTGAATCGTATTCTTCGTCTCCAGTGAAGGCCACCAAGGTCTGAGTTGGTAGGAGATTGCCAAGCATCAGATAGATAACGATGGCGTTTGTGATCGAATTATCGAAGGTTCCGCAGAGAATTCCGTCGGAACAACCGGCGTGGTAACGAGTATACAAGGAATCAATATGAGAGGAAATCAGCACCATGGGTAGGGACGGATCGAAGTCACGATGCCCCCAAACCTGGGCCAATGGAGTTTTCTCCAGACAGAAGTAATGACTTTGACAAAGCAATTTGTTGATCCGATCGATCCGTTCAACGTCCGTGAATTCTTCCCCGTTATCGGCGCACGGAAGTGTGAGATCGCAAATCATTTCGGTAAGAGTCATGCTATTGATTAGTGAGTGAGATTGACCAGGTGGCAAAACGTGTTGAGCAGGGCGAGTTCCTTGATCGAGTTGGCGGGTGTGGCGGCGATGTTCGGGTCGCCGCCGACGATGGCAAGGGCTTGGGCGCGGGAGAGCGCGACATTGAGGCGGTTGCGGTCGAGGATGAAGCCGAGACCGCGGGTGCCGAATTCCCCGGCGCTCGAACAGAGTGACACGATGACCACCGGGGCCTCCTGGCCTTGGAAGCGGTCCACGGACCCGACTTTGGCACCCTGCGGGAGGAGATTTTCCAGGCGGCGGACTTGCATGTTGTAAGGCGCGACAAACAGGATGTCGTCGAGGGTCAGGGGGCGGGATTGTCCCTTGCTGTCGGTGAAGATGCGGCCTAGCAGGGATTGGTAGAGTTCCATGATGGCGGCCACCTCTTCGTCGCTGGCTTGGGTGTTACCGGTGTGCGTCACCGGGTGATAGAGAATGCCGGAATCGATGGGAACCAACCCGGGATTGGCCGGCAGCGCGAGACGGTGATTTGAAGCCGCGGGCGCGGAATGGAGTTTCCCTTCGTAAAAAGCATCAGAGACAAACTCACAAACCTTTGGATGGAGTCGGTAGGAGGTTTCGAGGAACACGCCGAGTTCCGGAGGCACCACGACGTGACCCCGAAGCAGGTAAGCCAGCGCGGCGGCTCCGCTTTCTCCCGGATGCGTGCCCTGAGTGGGCATGGGGAGTTGGTTTTGATCACCCAGCAGGATCAGGTTGTGGGTTGCCCGCGACATGGCGGCGACATTGGCCAGGGAAACCTGGCCGGCTTCATCGACAAAGAGGTAGTCGAGTTGTCCGGCGAATTCAGGCCGTGAGAAGAGCCATGCGGTGCCGGCGACAATTCCATTTTGATAGCTGGCCAAGGAGGATTTGGAATCGACCAACTGCATTCCGGGAATCGTTTTGAGGATGGGGTCCTGCGGCGCGGATGCATAAACGGATCCACGAAGGCCGCCACCGGCTTTGTGGATTCCATCGATCAGGTTGATGATAGCCTTGTGGCTGTTGGACGTGATGCCGACGCGTTTGCCGCTTGCTATCAGGCGTTTGATGAGGCGGGAGGCGGCATAGGTTTTGCCGGTGCCAGGCGGTCCTTGGATGGCCAAAGTGGAGTCGTGCATGGCGGGCACGATGACATTGAGATCCTTGAGAGGAGTGTCCGGAGGCAGGCCATGGAGTTCCGGTCCCTGGCGCAGGATGAGACGTTTGAGACAGGACGGGATTTCACTATGAGTCACCCATGACGAGGCGAGTTCGAAAAGCGCTTCTTCGATCACGGTCGGTGAAACGTGCTCGTTGGGAATGAGTGAGAGTTGCGTCGGAAATTCGCCATCGAGTTTCGAGTGCAGGGCGGCCACTCCCATCTTGAGTTGAATCGTGCCGCTCACACCATCAAATGAGCCCACGGTGGGCTTGGCAGAGAGGCAATGCGCCATGATCACGCTGGACTTGCCGTTGATCTTGGTTTCCTGATCGGGATCAAAACGGTAGGTGGCAACCAGGGATTTTTTGTCGGGGTCGGGTGGTCCGGTGAGTGTGAGCCCGGCGAGACAGGCGAGGTCGTCGTAGAGTTCATCCTCGGTCATGGCGGCGCGTTCGAACATGGCCCACCACATGGGTTTGTTGTCACGGCGGTGGAATTCGATGAAATGCGCGACCATTTCCGCGATGATCCGTTCATCGCCCCCGGCAGGCAGATTGTTGAGAATGCGCGCCGCCAAATTCAATCGCTCCTTGGCACGCTCGGAGATTTCCTCCTGAGCCGATTCTTCCGTTAGGGATGGATCCGTGACGGATAGATAGGGAATGCCGTGTTTGTTTTGTTGCTCGCGCAACCAGTCGGCGAGTTGCCACGTGGATTCACAATCGACCTCGTTGTAATCGCGGATTTTTTTGAGGATGGGCGATTCCGTCCAAGCCGGTGATTCACCGCTTTCCAACCACTGGGCGTAATAGACGATGGAGGCCGCCGCATTCTGAACATCGCCTGCGCGGGCCTGTAGATAGAGTTTTTCGACTTTCTTGAGTGAATAGCTCGGAGCTCCGATGAGCATGCCCTGGCGAACGACGCGGTAGAGATCAATAAAAACATCGTTGCGTAGCAGGGCGTCAACCTCGGCTTCACGGGTTCCGTATTTCCCCATGAGCCGCTTCATGGCGGTAACCTCGTAGGGCGCGTAGTGATAGATATGCATGTCGGGGTGTTGGCACCGACGGGCGACGATCCAGTCGATGAACTCCTCGAAGGCCAGCTTTTCTTCAGGATCGTTGTGTGCCCACCAATCCTTGAATTCGGGTTTGCCAGCCACAAGGTGGGTCACGCCTAGCAGGTATTCGAGGCCGTCATTCTCCAGAGGATAACCCTCGATGTCAAAATACACATCGCCAGGAGAGGCCGGCGGCAGTAATGCCAATCCGGTCCCAGAAGTTTCGGGGGCGGGTCGGAGAATCTCAAAGGGCGGCGGACTGCCTTCAGGTAAAAACCGGGCTATCACCTGAATGCGTGCCTGAGCCTGGATTTTGGTGAAGATATCATCGCTCATCTTCGGGACCCGGGTGAGCGTGGAGTCGGCGAGTTTCTGAACCGTATCGATGCCGGCGATTTCGAGCTTGCGGATCTGGCTGATATTGATGCCGGCGATCTGGACGAGGTGGTCGCAGGCCGCGAGCCAGGCGTCCGCGTGAGAGGTCCATTGGCGATGATCCGCACGAGGGTCTGGCAATGGTCGTTCTCCATCCACGGAGAAAGCGTCCATTTGATCCAGGAACGCGCTTTTGAGTTGGAGGTAGGAGTGGAAGAAATCGGCCGTCCGATAGGGCGCGGTGTGTTGGTTGCCCAGAACCACCCGGATGGTTTGCGGCAGGCTACCGTTGAGCGGGGCCAGCATTTCGGCATAGCAACAGAGTTGGATGAGATGATAGGGCTTGGTCTTGCGGGCGAGTTTCGTGTCCCATATCTCATACGTCCCGTCATCCCCGCGGACAATGAAGTCGGTGAATCCGGCAAAGCGGTCCATGGAAAGCGCTCCTTGATAGATCACCTCCCGGCCCGCTTTGATGGCCTGACGGGTTAGATCGAGGGCCTGTTGGAAATCGCTTTTCGGAATTGATACGATGTCTCGTCCGGCATCCACAAGGCTCTGAAGGAACCGTGCTTCGTGTTTGTCGCCCGTTTTGGCTATCAACTCGACGTCGTCGCTTTTTTTATCCGGGATGGCACGGGCGGGATCCTCCAAGCGAAGACGCTCCATCCAACTCGCAAACGGCGACTCCATGAACCGGATCAGATCGGTGGGAGAATAGAGGATGCTTCCTTGGGATTTTCTCATGAGTGGGGATTGATCCGATTTCAGTAGGTTCGCCGGAGACTGCCGTTTTCGTATTCGGCCGTGCGGCCGTTTTCGAGTTGGGCGAATACCCGGTTGTTTTGAATGGAGACACCTTTCACCTTGCTTCCGTAGGACCGGCGCATCGAGCCATTCACCCATTCTTGAATGTGGCCGTCGCGGGTGACAGCTGCAACGGTTTTGCCATCGGTGGCCGCATCAACCAGTCCGTTACCGTAGCTGCGTCGGAGTGATCCGTTAACGTATTCCTGGATGCGTCCGTCACGAATGCGCACAGAGACGGGTTCGTCTTTTGCAGCGACAGACGGGACGGTAATCAGCAATAGCGCGGCGAAAAAAGCGGGGAACAATCTGCGGTCATTCATCAATCAGATTCAGCGGTGTTTCATGTCGGACGGCAAGGATCTGTTTTACGTTCGGCAAGTTGCCCCACTCGTAAATTCTTCTGAATTGCATTTTTCAAAAAATTCCTGGTCGGGATTTGAGGAGTGTGTGGTCTCACGCTTGTAAATCGCGATTGGCTCAAACAGGCAACCGTGCTTGCTGCCTACAAGATGCCCGACTCTTTCCAGCAGGCAGCTAACAATGCTCATTGGAATCAATCCCAGTGAGCAGGTGAGTCTGAAGATTTCAGCCATTGGGTGCTGTCAAAACGACGGGGCATATTCTATCACCCATGGAAACGTTGTCAGTATTTACTTGTGTCATAGCGAAAACATGGAGAGAGGACCTTTTAAACATTAAAATATCCTTGAGACGTGACACTGGCCGCAGGAACCGGGCGCTCATGCGGTTTTGAACTACCAGCCCACCCATCCAAAACAACGCAAAACACACCATCATGGCATACGCAGCAAAAACAGAACACAACAGCATCAAAATCGTCAACACCTCCACCGGCAGCACTTTGCGCACTATTTACGGTGACTTTACTAGCGCGATCGTTCAAGGCGAGGAAGTTCATTGCACCCAACGAGACGGCAGGGTTCGCATTGTGAACATCCACACCGGATCCACCATCCGAACGATCTGACCTGAGCGGCACGCACGAGACACCGATGGCACGGCGGCGGCGCTGAAAACTATCAGGCCGCCGCCAACACCATCGAGTTATGACACAACTCGAGAAGAAATCCCTTGACATATATATTCAAACCGACATTTTCTTACCCGTCATGAACGGCAACGGCCTCCACTTCGCCCCAAGAATCCACCGGATCATACCGGCAATCAGCGCCCGGCCAGTCAGACGCATCCCAGGGCCGCCGCGTAGATAACTCCGGCGTTTTTCTGAGAATCCCATTCACCCGCGATACGACGCGAACGAGCCCTTGTGTCCCGATTGCATCGGGCGGCCCGATCCAACCAGCACCCTTATGCCCACACCCCTTGCCACCACGCTCCACCTAGTTATCCGCAGCTCAGTCGTCGATAACGTCAACCATCACCTTTGGAACAACAACGGCAGTTGGTGGTGCCACTTCACGCTGCAATCCCCCGCCGGATCCGCGATCAGAATCCGCCGTTCGTTGAAGACAGCGGATCTTGAAAAAGCGAGGGCACGCAGGGACCGCATCCTTCAGGCATTGAGCCAGGCGTCCGGGCGCGTGGCCGCCTGATCGAGTGATGTGATACGATCATTGGCTTATTCCTCACACACCCTACTCCCCTACTCCTGAAACTCATGCGCTACACATTCAATCCGGAAAAACTGACCATTGGCGGCCAAACCTATCGATCCGAAAGCCGCAACGCCACGACTTTCCTCATCCTCGATGGGGTAGTCGTTTATTCCGACCACCCCCATGTTCAAATCATCAACGGCTTGCAAAAAATGACGAATGCCGGTGACCGGAAAACCGCCAAAACCTATGGCATCGAGTTTTCCTCGCCATTAGGCCAGGCCACCCTTGATCGTTTTAAGGATAGTTGGGTGGGGATCCTCGGGCGGGTCCGCGAAGCCAACAAGGCCGGCCGGTTGTGGCGCAACGTGACAACGGATTCCGGTGAATCGGTCGCTGTGTTGTCATTTTGGGCCAGGTCCGAATCCATCAGTCCATCCGACTTGGCTTTGTTGCAACAAACCTTCGCACTCAGCACGCGGGTTCTCGTCGAATACATTGACAGCCCTGACACCGTTACGCTCGCCGCACCGCGGACTGGCATCTAACAGCCCGACACGCCGGTTTCCCCCATCCACCTGTCACGACTCATTCTCCATCACTGAACATTCATGTTAACACCCAAAAAACCGCTTTTTGATAGCTGCGCCATGGCCCGCCCGAATCCAATCACTCAACACGCGGTCGTCTATCAGCATGCACTCCAACAATGGAAGGATTTTCAGACCCAATCCACCGCTGTGGAATTGAGCGAGTGTTTGTCCAATCCGGAGACCACTGCTCCCAGCAAAATGGCAGCGGCGTTGCGGGTGCTTCCGTCACTCGAACGCTATCCTGTCGCGTTCGGCGTATTCCTCAGTGCTGCACGCCACTGGAGTCCATTGGAGCAAACCTTGTTTCTTGGCGAGTTTCTGCCGGGGCCCTCGGTCGTCGAGAGTCACATTCTTAAAACGGCGGCGCGAGGCAGGTGGATTGTGCCCGAAAAACTGCCGGTGACACTTGATGAATTCCCGAGGCGAATTTGGCAACGGGCTGTTGCCTCCGGTTTTTCTGCCCGTATCGCAAAGGCCGGCCATCAGGCGGTGCTCGCTATGCTGCGCCTGCTAGACCCATACTATCAGGAGCGCAGTGATATCGGGCCGAACCGCAGCCAGTTAAGCATCGGAGAGGAAATCGAAGTCAGGGTTCCACCTGGAGATCTCCCGGAGGTGATCGACCTCCTTGCCCTGCCGCCGTCGGTTTTTGCCGAAATGAAAGATCGTGTCATTGAAAAGATCCAGGAGGACATCAGCACGGGTCGGTTCTCTCTAACTGACGGGCAAATGGAGGCGATCAACGCCTGGACGTTCGCGCGCACAGCCGACGGTCCTGACCACATCACCAGAATCATCAATCAGGCGAGCAGTATCCTTGGAAAGCCGCTTGAAGGACAGACCGTCCACGACAGTCACCACACGCGCCGGTTGGGCCGCTTGCTTTTCCGTCTCGGGCTGCGCCACAAATCCATGTGCTGCGCCAAGGCACTCGGCATTTCGCCATGGGAAGAAGGCTGGCAACTGCAGGCCGTCACCCACGATGTCCACTCGCGCATCCGCAAATTATGCCTCGGGCAAGGAATGACGGGTTTCGACTGGTGGTGCGACCCTGGGCTCGCCTGTGCTGCAATGACTGTGCCTCTCTGGCTAACGGAACGTGATGTCACGGTGTCTTTATTGGTGCGACTCTTCCAGAACGCCAATGAATTCCCATGGATTTTCCCGCGACTCTATCACATTTTTCAATGGCACCTCGCCTGCGCAGGAAAGCAGGCGTCTCTCTGCGAGGTGGAAGCCATCAGTCCAGAATTCTCCGTCGGTCTATCCCAATCGCCATCCACCTCAACCCATCCGTAACCTCATGCGCTCCAAAAGAAGATCGGCTAAAACCAGCCCGTTCAAAACGGGCGATCGCATTCGACCGATCGGCATGTTCGAGCACCACCGCTACAAGATTCGCGAGATCTATGTGGTGACTCAAATCGACCGAAATGACAGCACGCTCAAGGCTCGTAATGCAGAAGGGGTCGACGGCTCATGGATCCGGTGGAGTGATTGCGAACGCGTGGAAGACATTGGCTGGGATTGGCTCAAGGGCGAATTGACGGTCGAAGCGCTCGAGTTGTTATCCGCCTTCGAGGGGATGAAGTCGCTCTCCTTGCGTGCCGATATTCGCAAGGCAATTGTTATGCAGACTTCTGAACTCAAAAAACGAATCCTCAACGCTTGTGAGACGTTGGAATCATCCAAACCCCAATCCTGATCCCATGTATCCAGTTCCAGTAGGCACCCCTGTTTTCGTCACCTCCAACTCGAACGACCACAGTTATGCTATCGGGCGAGTCTATCGTGTTCACAAAGTGGATACTGACGGTTCCTTTATTGCAGTGGACAGTTTTGGACACGAGGGGGATTGGCTGAAATGGGTTGATTGCGAAGTGTTAGGCACAGGCTGGGACTGGCTCCGCGGTCACCTCGATGCTCGCTCGCTCGATCTGCTCAGCGCTTTTGATGGCGTCGAAAGTTTGCGACTGCGCATGGATGTGGAAACGCACGTGATCACTTCGCTTCCCCACCTTGCCGATGTCATTCTCAACATCCTCCCGTCGATCAATGCCGCCGCGGACGGCACGCAGAAAGGTGAACCGGATGAAGCGGACGAACTGGACTTCAGTTCGATTCCATAACTTCGATGGTGGCGGATCGCGCTGCTGCCGCTGCTCCCCGCTCAAAACCCTCATTACAACACCCCATCATGACCGAATTGCGTCCATCCCTCATTCAAAAGTCCTCACTCGCCATTTGTCTCCGTGGTTTTTCCGCGAGTGAGATGGAAAAAGCAAGCCAACTGCTCAGTGCACGTGGCCATAGGGTCGTGCGCTCACTCGCCGCCGCCCAATGTGTGATCGCCGGACCGGATGCGGACAATTCGCTGCTTGAGAGATCACGTGCCCAAGGACTTGAGGTCACTCCGTGGGATGCCGTGTTAGAGGAATTTCATGATGCGGAACTTCTTGGTCAGTTTTCTGTAGCCGCTGAAGTGCCGTTAGTCGAACCGTTGGTCCTTCCGTTGATCCGGTCTGTTGGGGATGCGCGCTACCTGCTAGACAACGCTCTGCCTGGCCTTGACGCGTGTGGTGAGGATGATCGGAAATTCATCCCGCCCGCCGCTCGTTTCGCGGGCCTGTGTTTTGACCAGGCATTTGTGGAAACATTGCATGCAGTGCATACCGGCACTCTGCACGCGATGCCCGTGGCACTCGAGGGAGGAACCGCCGCATCCAAAACCACGGCCGTCCTGTTTCTTGCATATCTTCTCGGACAACCGGTGGTGCGACTCAACCTCAACGGTCAAACCGATGCCGGAGAACTGGTAGGCCGTTTCATCCCGTCTGATCACGGTTGGAAGTTCCAGGAAGGCGCGCTTCCCATCGCCATGCGTCGCGGTCATTGGTTGTTGTTGGATGAAATGAATCTGGCTGAACCACAGGTGTTGGAACGACTCAACTGCGCTATCGAGTCTCCTCCCACATTGGTACTCAGCGAAGGCCATGCCACGGTGTTCGGCCCCTGCGGCGATGTGGAGGTCTCGGAAAATTTTCGCATGCTGGCCACCCTCAATCCGGCGGAATACTCGGGCCGCAATGTGCTCAGCCCGGCATTCCGCAACCGGTGGTTGATCTGGCATCAAGCACATGCTCCCGACGAAGCCGCCATCCTCGCCATGCTCCGGACCCTCGTCATCGGCGAGCAACCGGTCGTTTACTGGAGGGGGAAATCCTATCAGGCAGATTCCGTGATCCCGATTTATCCGCAGTTGCAGGAACTAACGGATGTTCATTCAACCCTCGCCCGCCTCGCGATGTTTCACTCCACCGTCGCTAAGGCCGCAGGTGCTTCCGGCACCACTCCTGGTCTCGCCCGTCACCGCCGTGAAAGGGATTCATTCACGCGCCGCAACCTGATAGCCACCCTGCAACTGTGCGCGGCCAACGCCCGATATAACAGCTCAGGGAATCTTCAGACCTCCCTTTCCGATGCGCTCCAACAAATCTATATCAACCGCTACCTGGACACCGCCGATCGCAAAGCCATCCAGTCGCACCTCCGCGCGGTGGATCTCACATGATCTGCAACAAATGCTTGCCGAACTCACCTCATTGGCCGCGCTGGCTTCCTCACGCACCGATGTCACGTTATCGGTTGGTGAGGCGGACTGCCCATGGTCATTCAATTGGTCCACGCAGGTCATCACGGTCAATCCTACCGATCTTGCACTGAGACCGCCCGACTACTGCCGCGGATTGATCCTTCACGAATCCGCTCATGCCGCACTGACCCGCGTCGCAGAGATCATTCCGCTCGATCTCTATCAGGCGGAACTTCACCCCTTGCTCAATGTCATCGAGGACTGTCGGATTGAAAATTGGTTGCAGGTGAGGTTTCCAGGTTGCCGCCCATGGATTCAATTGTATAACAATCGGCTTTTTGGAGATCCCTCCAAAACCAGTCGCGAACAGATCGCAAGCGATCCTGCCGGTGGTTTTCTGGCGGCTTTAATCGACCATTGGTGGAACGAAACGCCACAACTCGAACTCCACCCGGAAACACAGTCCGCCTTGACTGAAATACTGCCGCATTTCACTGAGGCCATTGCCGCCTTTCCAGACCCGCAAGCTCCCAGTGCCGCGCCTACCCGCAAAATCTATCACTCGCATCCAGTCTCACTTTGTTTTCGGTCTCAGGATTACGAAAGTGAGCCCGCGCCGGAAGAATGCATCATCCGTATGCTCCAACACCGGATGTGGAGCATCACATGGCAACACATCGTTCCGGTTTTTCTCCGACTCCTCAAACACCCTGATAGCAAACCCACACGACTATATGTGGCAATGCTGGCCAATCAACTCCGTGACGGCAACTTGCAGTTATCTGATTCAGGAAAGATCACGATCCGTCACTCACTGCGGAATGCTTCCGTGCGCGGCCAACCCGGTTCCGAAAGCAGGCCACTCTTGAATGGAAAACTTCACGATTATACCCAAGCTGTCAGCACCCATGCTTATTTGATTGAATCCTGTGCCGACGTCATGATTCGTTCGCTGTCCGCAGACAACCGTCCGCAACGAACCCGTTTTCACCGCTCAGGTCATGCGCTCGATCTTCGCATTGCCATGCAATTCGAGGCCGATCCACGGTTGCACGAGCAATTGTGGAATCGCACCACTCTGCCGCGCCATCCCGATCCTGCCTTTGTCGTGCTCGTCGACAGTTCCGGATCGATGCACGGCGAGCGTTCCGAGGCAACCTTTGCCGGTCTCGTGGTGATTCGTGAGGTGTGCCTGCGTCTCAATATTCCACTATCAATCATCGCTTTCACCGTTCGTGCGCAATTGATTCAATCATGGGACAACCCACGCGCGGTTTCCATTCGGCACAAACTCGCCGGACTTCTGGATCCCTGTGGAGGAACTGACATTTCGCCTGCCCTCACACTTGCATCGACACTCCTCAACCAGTCACCCCACCGTCACCGACATCTCTGGATTCTCAGCGACGGCGACACCCGGAATCTCAATGTCGCACGACAGAAAATGCATGCACTGCGTCGCAATGGCACCCAAATTCACGGTCTCGGACTCGGGCCGGATTCCGTGCAAATCGCCGCTCTGGTTCCTCGCTCACCCACGAACCTCTCGCCCAAACAACTTCCCGAGGTTTTCGCCCGGATGCTTCAAGATCACTCGTCACTCACATAACAAGCCAGTCTGTTGGCATGGCATGTGATGTCCACCGATGACGCACTGCGGGGCAGGGGACCCTCTCGAATTTGATGACAACCCAAATTAAAATATCTCTTGCGCGTGATGCCTGTTTGAGGCTGAATGTTCTCGACATCAGGAGAGTCCGCCGCAAGTGGGGACCAGCAACCTAGCAGAGACGCCAAGGTGCTTCCATGGATCAATCCATGGGATGTGGGAGTGGGACCAGACAAACCCACCCAACAAAAGTCTCACCGGAAATTTTCGGCGCCCGATCTGATGTCTTCAGAGCGGGCGTTTTGATTTGCGGGTTCCTGATGTCGGAAATCAC
The DNA here is from genome assembly GCA_903930425.1 of Akkermansiaceae bacterium. Classification (GTDB taxonomy): domain Bacteria; phylum Verrucomicrobiota; class Verrucomicrobiia; order Verrucomicrobiales; family Akkermansiaceae; genus Luteolibacter. The sequence goes on from CAIYYV010000051.1 coordinate 13,869, forward strand.
AACCACGACATCATCATGAACTCCCACGCCCCGATTGTTTCCTGTCGCCAAAAGACCGCCGGCCCACACCATCACCTCTGGAATAACCACGGCACCTGGTGGTTTCACGGCACCCTGCACCTGCCCGATTACACGGCGGAACGCAGGCGCTTCAACCTGAAAACCTCCGATCTCCACGAGGCCATCCGCCGCCGCGACGCCATCCTGGCCAAGTGCGGATTTCTAACCACGCGCTCGTCTTCCGCCGAGTGATCCCGACTAAGGTCGGCGACTGCGGTGCCTTCGACAGTCAGGAACTGCGAATTCAACGCCCGAGTCTTTGATGCTGCGCATCGACCTGTTCGTTGAGGGCGAAGAAATCCAAAGCGCGTCAGTTTTAGGAAGCATCGAATTACCTACCTCCGTATCTTGGTTAGGATTTCCGAATCTTCTATCGGGAAACCGAGTAGTTATGCTTCGCCGTAGTGGCGCTGAACCGCATCGAGAAGAACAGTTGATGATTTCCTTGTGCGTGTGTGCCCATCGATCGGTTAGGCTGACTTCAAAAACGCATCTTGCATGCCGGGATTGAGGTCCAAGTGTTCAGCACAACCTGTGAGCTGAACGGATTTTGAAGACCTTTCGGTGCAGATTGACTACGAAACCGTGACCTGCGTTCGATACCGACAAACAAATGATACCCCCTATCAGACATCCCCGGACATCCCAATCATTGCATCGCTGGGTCGAGCGATAGCAAATCCCCCCGTCAGCCCGTGCTCTGCAATAAATCCTGCTGTTCTGACGAAATGAATTGCCATTCCAAAATTAATTTCTAATCTAACGCATTGTGATCGGATTTCCACATCCTTTGAAGACGATCACCCTTTCCCCTTTTCTCCCCCAAGCCCTATTCCAATTTCCCCGATGACAGCCACCGAAGACACTTTTTGGAAAACCAAACTCGCCGCTTTCCTTCATGACCCGCCGAGCAAATGCGTGGATATCCGCGGACACGAAGATCAGGCCCGTACGCTTTTCAGGCAGGCAGGATTTGACGACGAGGAGGAAGTCAGGCGGCTGAGTGAGGCCTATGCTAAACCGTCAGACTGGGCAGCAAGCTCGGCCGACCGCTTCCCGTTTCCGCAGTCCCGAGGTAATCTCACCTCCGCTTTCGACGGTGTTCGCAGCAAGTTCCACCACCCGCTGAGTGAGAACCAGTATTTTCCATTTCACCAGGAATTCGCCTCCGCTGAAATGGCGATGGAAGTGGATCAGTTGATGCAGCCTGCCCCCACGCATATTGACGGCTGGAGCCCCGGCGATCAATGGCGCGTCCGGTATTTTTGTCATTGGCGGCTTTGGGAAAAATTTTGCACCGAAAAGGATTATCGATTTGCATTCCTTCCTGCTGATACCCGCATCCCCGATCATAGCGTCTGGACTCACATGCAGGTGGTCAGCGCACTCGACGGTTGCGCGGATGGCAAGGGCACTCATGCCGTGCTCAAACCCGCATTTCTAAAGTTCCAACTCGGTCCGGTTCAGGATTTCATCGCCGAAGCCCGCAGCATCCGCGATCTATGGAGTGGATCCTATCTGCTTTCTTGGCTCATGGCAGCCGGAATGAAGGCACTGGCAATGGAAGTCGGCCCCGACTCCGTCATTTTTCCCAATCTCAAAGGCCAACCGCTGTTTGATCTGCACTTGCGCGACGGCCTCTGGAGCCAGGTGAAAGTGAACGGCAAATTCGTCTGGGACCACCTTGCTTACGATCCAGCCACCTTGCTCACGCCCAACCTGCCCAACGTCTTCCTCGCAGTCGTCCATCGCGACCGGGCGCAAGAACTCGGCCGGCTTGTCGAAAATGCCATCCGCGACGAGTGGGAAAAAATCGCCGGCTCCGTCTGGCAATTCTGTGACGATGGGGAGATGATCAGAACGGAAGGTGACTTCTCTATAAACCAGCGCAAGGAACGCTTCGATGCCCAAATCGCGCGTTTCCTTTCTATCAGCTGGCAGGCAACCTCATGGCCGGACTCATTGCAAGCGGCGATGCAACTTGCTGATGGCTTTGACGAGGAGATGCCTATCAAGCAATCTGCCAAACGGGTCGAGGCGGTCATCCACTACGCCACAAAAATCATGCCTGAAGCCGATCGCGACGCTCGCTACTATGTTGGCGGGCAAAGCGGCCCGAAAAATCAACTCAACAACATTGGCCTCGGCTGGTCGGTTATTCTTTCGTTCTGCGGGTGGCAACTTGATGCCCTGCGTCAGACTCGCAACTTCGATGCCAGCAATGGCGGTGGCTGGGACTGCGGCACCCTTTCCAATAAGGACAGCCTTGGCGGCAGGTCCGAGGCCGTGGCGGGAGGCAAGACGTGGGCTGACAATGTAAAACAAAAGGGCGGTGCATGGAAATCTCTATTTAAACACGATGACTGGCTTGGCGCATCCACTCTGGTGAAGCGACTCTGGCACTTGGCGTATCTGAAGGGCAAGTGGGGCCTGCCAACGAGTTCCGACGAGTTCAAAATGCCCAATACCCACAAGATCGCCGCACACAAACCGTCTGAATCGGGTGACGATGAGGACGAAGAGAAACTGGCTGGCGAAAAATATTATGCGGTGCTCGCCCTCGATGGCGACGAGATTGGCAAGTGGGTCAGCGGAGAGAAAACTCCAAGCCTCGGAGGTCAATTCTCCGAATATGCCGATGCCAATGGTGCCCAGCAGCACGGTGCCCGCAAATATTTCGCTGACCACGGCGGGGACGGCTTATTGAAAAGCCCCCGCCCGTTATCCCCGAGCTACCACCTCCAATTCAGCGAGGCATTGTCCAACTTTGCCTTGCTGTGTGCCCGCCGAATTGTCCAGGCACATGAAGGACGGCTGATTTACGCAGGGGGGGATGACGTGCTGGCAATGCTGCCAGCCGATACCGCACTGGAATGCGCCCAAGCCTTGCGGGAGGCTTTTCAAGGCCGCGCTGTGAAAGAAGCCGGAATCAATTCTTCAGCCCCCGGGTATCTATCAGTCAGCGCCGATCAGGCGGGTTATCCCATCTCATTCGTGGTCCCAGGCCCGGCAGCCGAGGTCTCCGTAGGCATCGCCATTGCTCACTTCAAATCCCCCTTGCAGGACGTGGTCCGCGCCGCCCAGCAAGCTGAGAAACGTGCCAAAGGCCCACTTGGTCGCGCTGCGCTTGCCGTCACCTTGCTCAAGCGCTCCGGAGAAATCTCGGAATGGGGCGCGCAATGGAAGTCCGGCGGTCTCGATCTCTATCAGGCAATTGCAAAGGCGTTGGATGACGAAACCCTCAGCGCAAAATTTCCGCACCGGGTTTGCCAGTTATTGGAGCCATACCGGAATCATTCCATGGTCGGAGGGCGGATGGGCGATGCTGCCGAGTTTGACGCCGCCGCAGTCATCCAACAGGAGTGCGCCTTCGCCATAGCCCGCCAATCGGTTAGTGGCAAAGCCAGGACCAATGCTGAGTTGTTGGAACCCAAACTAAAATTCTACCTCAAAAACCTCGGTAGCGATGCCCAAACCCTTCTCAATGCGATGGACGGTCTTTGCACCGTCGTCGCCTTTTCCCACCGTACCCGCAACGAATCCGCCGATAGTCAACCCTCATGAAACCGATCCTCCTCGAACCCACCGATGTCCTGTTTTTCAGGGATGGCCGGCCGATGTCCGGCTCTCTTGCCGGTCATGGTGCCGCCTGGCCGCTGCCCCACGTCATCAGCCATGCCTTTCACGCCGCACTCCACCGGGCTGACTTGTCGGGTGTTCACGCCCACCGGCGCGGGCGCAGCGGCAGTTACGAGGACACCCGTGACCGCAAGTTCGGCTCCCTAACCACCGTTGGCCCGTTTCCGGTCTGCACCCATGGCGAAGCCCATACCTGGTTCTTTCCACGCCCGCTTGACGCAGTGACGGACAGCCCGATTTTGCATCCTGTCGCCAGTTCCAAGGATGCATCAAGCCTGCCCGCGCCGTTGAAATACACCGTCGGCAGTGCCGTGCCACCCAACAAAGCCGAACTCTGCCGCTGGTGGAGCGAGGGAGCATGGAACACCTATCTGGGCACCGGGCAACGGGACGCCCTGGCCGCACGCCCGTTTTTCAAATCCGACGCCGACTTTGCTGCAACCGAGCACAATTGCGGCATCGGGCTCAGTGCGGAAACCGGCACGGTCGAGGAAGGCAAGTTCTACTCCGCTAGCTATCTGCGTCTCAAGAACGATTGGAAGCTGGGCGTGGCTGCCACGGCGCCCGACAAGGACTATCGCGATACCCAAGGCGATAGCGACCTCGTCTCGGCTCTGATTCACGGCCACGGGGGGCATATCCTAGTTGGAGGCCAACAACGCGTTTGCTCTGCCATGCGGGATGACTCAGTGGCACAACGCTTGCCGCTGCCCCTCGGGAAATCTGATGACTTTCACACGGCCAATAACAGACACCTCGTAAAATGGGTGCTGCTCACCCCGGCCATCTTTCCGAAAATTAACGACCATCCCGGCGGATGGCTGCCGAGTTGGATCAAACAAGCCAACGGTGAGGTCATGCTTCTTGATGGACCCGGAGAAAACGCTGCGCGCCGCCGTGGACTGCCCCCCGGCAAGCCCATCGCCGCCACTCTGGTTGCCGCCGTCACTGGCAAGTCATTGCCAGTGACCGGTTGGGCGCTGCCCAATGGCACCGACCGTGAACAAGGCGGCGCAAAATCCACCCATCTGGCCGTCCCCGCCGGCTCGATCTACTACTTCGAATGCGCTGACGCTGCCTCCGCCGCCACTCTGGCAAACGCCCTCAACTGGCACGGCACCACTGCTGGCACCGCCATCAAGAACCGCCGCTCCACCCTGATGGGCGAAAAGGGCTTCGGCCTCGGTGTCTGTGGTACTTGGAATTTCCATGCCTGTAGCGGCGGTCTGTGACCGTCGCACTTTATCCCGCCAATGTCCCACGCA
>CAIYYV010000052.1 GCA_903930425.1 Akkermansiaceae bacterium
CGGATGCTGCGCTGTCGGGTGAGGTATTTCACGGACGGGGCGGTGAGTGGGAGCCGGGCCTTTGTGGACGAGGTGTTTCGGTCGTGCCGGGGACGGTTCGGCGAGAAACGCAAGGACGGCGCCCGGAAATGGCGCGGTGCCGGCACCGCCGCGGCCGGCACCCTCTGGAGCGTCCGGGATCTGCAAAAAGGAATCGGCTGATCGACTGATCGGCGGAGCGGCGGAGCGTGAAGGCAGGTGCTCGTGGGTTTTTTGACCCGGGTGTTTGACTCGGGTGTTTGACTCGGGTTGCGGGTTGCGCCCGTGATATTGATGCCTTTATGGGTGGTTTTGTTCGAATGGATGTGATTGGGCTTCATTGCCTGGCGAATTGCAGCTATTCTCGCTTCCTGCATGTGAGGCTGATGATTGAGTCTGATAAAAACCTGTCGACTCAGGTCTTGCATCCTCGAATGTGAATGCCAGCCTTTCTCCATGACCGCCCTTGACTTCGAAACCCCCGTGCTCGAACTCGAACGCGAACTCGTAAAATTGCGAGCCCAGTCAGCGACGCAGAACATCGACATGAGCGCCGAAATTCTCATGATAGAGAATGAACTCGCCGCCACTCGCGCCCGTATTCATGACCAATTAACTCCATGGCAGCGTGTTCAAATTGCGCGTCACTCGAATCGCCCATTTATGCTGGATTATGTCTCACTCGCATTCACGGATTTTTGTGAGATGCATGGAGACCGCCATATAGGTGATGATTCGGCGATGCCAGGCGGTTTCGCCCGCATGGGCGGCCAGCGCGTGATGGTCATCGGCCACCAGAAAGGACGTGACACCAAAGAGAACCTCAAACGCAATTTTGGATGTTCTCATCCTGAAGGCTATCGGAAAGCCATTCGTCTGATGAAGCTGGCGGAAAAATTCAGTCTTCCTGTCATCACCTTGATTGATACACCGGGAGCGTTTCCCGGCATTGGCGCGGAAGAACGTAACATTGCCGAGGCCATTGCTTACAATCTGCGGGAAATGATGTTGCTCAAAGTTCCTGTGATTGCCGTGGTGCTCGGCGAGGGAGGTTCTGGTGGGGCGCTTGGAATCGGCGTGGCGGATCGCGTGCTCATGTTAGAAAACGCTTATTATTCAGTCATCAGTCCCGAAGGCTGTGCGGCGATTCTTTGGAAACACCGCAAGCATGCCCCCGAAGCCGCAGAAGCCATGAAAATCGTTGCCCCGGACCTTCAACGGCTTGGGCTTATTGACGATGTCATCCCCGAGCCCGTGGGCGGCGCGCATCACGATCATCAGGCGGCGGCCGACGCATTTCGTGACGCGATTTTGCGGCATCTTGGGGAATTATCCGTTTATTCCACCGAGGAACTTCTTGAGGCGCGCTATTCGAAGTTCCGTCATTTTGGTGAGTGGCAGGGGAAAGAGTGAAAACGCGCGAGACCGATCCGAAGCGTCTGCAAATTGTCTGCAAATTGTCCGCAAATTGTCCGCAAATCATCCGTAAATCCTTGTCACCGCGATTTTTTTTCGTCCAAATCAGTCGAATTCAATACCCATCATCCCAATGTCTAACAAACCACTGAATGTCGGTCTCGTCGGAGGAGGCAAAGGAGCCTTCATTGTTCATCCTCATCAAAAAGCCATTTTCATGGATGGTACGCGCCGTATTGTTGCGGGTGCGCTTTTTCCGGATCCGAAGATAGCGTTAGAAGAGGCTGCGAACTGGGGATACCCGATCAAAGGGTATCGTTCCTATGACGAGATGATAGCCGCCAATGCGACGCTTCCTGCTGACGAGAAGCTGGACTACATCTTGATCGTGACGCCCAACTTTGTTCATTACGATCCAGCCATGAAAGCGATGAAGGCCGGGATTGCGGTATTTTGCGAAAAGCCGTTGTGCCTCAATCTGAAGGAAGCGGCAGATCTGGTGAAAGCATCCCGCAAGCTTGGCGTTCCATTTGCCGTGGCGCACACGTATTTGGGTCATTGGACATCGCGTTTGAGTCGTTACATCGTTCAGAGTGGATTGTTAGGTGATATTCGTTGGGTGGACAGTTATTATATTCAGGGATGGCTGGCATCCAAGTTGGAGGCTACCGGGCAGCAGCAGGCCGCGTGGCGCGTGGATCCCAAGCGTGCCGGTGGCTCGGGTTGTGGTGGAGATATCGGCACTCATGCTCTCATGCAGTTGCGATATGTCACGGGCCTTGAAGTGACCGAGTTGTCCGCGCAGTTAGAAACCTTTGTAGCAGGGCGTCAACTTGATGACCATTTCACGATTTATTGCAAATTAAGTAATGGAGCCAAAGCCTTGGTGCGGGCCTCACAAATTTGTATTGGTCACAAAAACGATTTGGGCATTGCGATTTCCGGCACGAAGGGGACCTTGCGTTGGCGTCAGGAGGATCCGGAATGTCTCACCATTCATTTGCCGGATCAACCGGACCGAGTGTATTGGCGCGGTGCGGTGAGTCCTGGCGATGGGTTTCTTCCGAAGAGCATGCCAGCTGACTTGATGGCTGAGCCTACCATTCCGGCGGGTCATCCCGAGGCATTTCATGACGCCTTTGCGCGTCTACACCGGTGTTTTGAGGCGGATGTGCGGAAGTGGAAGGCCGGCAAGAAATTCACATGTGACGGGAGCAAATACGCCACGGTCGATGATGGCTGGACAGGTCTTGCCTTTATTGAAACCTGTCTCAAGAGCAGCAAGAAACGTGGCGGCTGGGTCGCCATGCCGGCGCGGATTTAACAAAACCGATTGGGCCGCATCATGCAGGGAGGCACCTGCGACCGTGATCCGTGTTTGGGCTGCTGCCAAACACGGCATGGTGTCATATTCGGAAAGTGTGGGATGTGCTGGGGGTCGGCAAGATCAAATGTAGCCAAAGGAAATTCAGGCATCGACGGGCACGAGGACGCCGAGATGCACCGAGAGGAGGGAGCTGTTGATTTCGGCGGAAGGGTGGATTTTTTTCAAGGTGGATTGGTAGGCGGCCATTTGGGTGGCGTAGCGGTCGATGAGTTCTGCGGGGTCGTTGACGGTGTCGGTTTTGAAGTCGATGATTTCGACACGCGTGACAGAGTTGTCGGGCGATCGGTGGATGAGGAGTCGATCGATGACGCCGGCGAGGAATTGATCATTGATGACGGCATCGACGCATTGTTCGCGGAAGAGTGTGATGGAGCGATTTTGTCGTTCAAAGAGGTGTAGCAGGGCCGGATTTTTGAGGAGGGCCGCGACGGCATTGCCAGCCTCGTTGGTGGGAAGGATCGGGAGTTCTTCATCGATCCAGGTGACACGTTCGAGGAGAGAGTGGACTTCGGTGCCGAATTGCATGCCGGTGGGGGATGGGCGGGGTGCGTGGTGCTTGTGTTTGATTTTGCTGGGGGTGGCTGGGATGCGTCGTGGAGTGGCCTGGCCCGGCGAGATGTCGGCATTCGGTTTGGGCTCAGGCTCTAACAGGGGAACGGAGAGCACCCAATCGGGAGAGCCATTTTGATAGATGACACCGGTGAGGTTTTCAGGATGGAGTGATCGGGTGAGCCAGTTAGCGAGTGAGGGTTTGTCTGGGTTAGCGGTTGTGGTGGGGGCTTGGAGGAGGACGACCAATCCGCGGCGGGCGCGGGTGAGGGCGACATAGAGCATGCAGAACGATTCGTATTGTTGATTTGCGGCCCAATGGTTTTCGGCGTCACGGAGATTTGGGAGGATGGATCGTGCCCATTTGGGTGGGGTTTGGGTGAGCCATTTATCGCCGATAGCGACATCAAAATACTGGGTTTGTGGGCTGGGTGAGTCAGGGATTTCTGGGAGGATGACCAGATCGAATCCGAGACCTTTGGCCTTGTGGAAAGTCATGACTTGGATGGATGCCACGCCGGGGTTTTGGGAAATTTCGAGTCGATCGATCCAATGGGCAGCCTCGCTAGGTGAAACGCATCCTTGGGCATCGAGTGTCGCCAGTGCGTCGATAAGGTCTGCGGCGCGGCGTTGTCCGAAGTCCGACCAATTGGGCCAGGCCTGAGCGATCACATCGCCAATCAAACCCGCGTAGCCGGTCTTCGAGGCTTTGTCGGTTAGATTTTCCCAGATTGCGCGCCAAGATGGTCCATAGGCATGGTGTAATTCAGCGGCGAGTGGCGACATTTCGAGCACTTCGCGGGCGAAGGAGTTAGCCGGGTTGGCGAGCCATTCTAGCAGGTTGGAGATGACAATGCCGACCGGGTTATCCTTGGCGGGTTCGCGACGTCCTTCCTCGATGACATCGAAGCCGAGGGATCGGAGTGAGTCGGTGACTTCGCGGGCCTTGAGATTGTTGCGGAGCAAGACGGCGCAGGTCATGGAGCGGTCGCCGACGCCGAGTTCCCGGAGGATTTCGCCCAATCGAATGAGTCGTTGATTCCAATCACCGGCGAACTCGACTCTGGCCTCGCCGCGTTGGGAGGGCAGGGTTAAGGGTTGAGCGGAGCGATGATGATGCCATTCCCATCGGTTGGCGGTTTCGGGGAAAAGTTCGTGCAGGGTGGTGGAGTCACCGCAGACTTGGTTGACGAGGGCGAGGACCTCGGGGCACGAGCGCCAGGATTCGTCCATTGGGGCGGTTTCGATGCCGCCGTGGTAGCGTGTGAGGACGTCGTCGAACAAAGTGACGTCGCCACCGCGCCACGAGTAGATTGCTTGTTTGCGATCGCCGACGATGAACACGGTGCGATCGCTATCGGTGGCCGCCTCATCGATGAGGGGAAGAAGGCCCATCCAATCGGCGCGGCTGGTATCCTGGAATTCATCTAACAACCAATGATCGATGCGGGCATCGAGTCGGAAATCGATGCGTTCGCGGCGGAGGCGTGCATTTTCGTTATGAGCCCATTGGCCCATGAGGATTTTGACATCATTGAATCCGAGCAGGCCGATGTTGCGGAGGCGTTTGGCGCAGAGCTTGTCGTAGATGGAGATCAATTGGTGCAATGAACGGGTTCTGAGCAGTGCGGTGGAGAGTTCGCACTGGGCGGCGAGGATCACCAGGGAGCGGAGGGCGTCTGCGGCGGGACCGTCGATCGAGAACTCCTTGTAAAATTTCACGGAGAGGGCATTGCCTGATTGGGTCGCGACGGCATCGAAGATGCTATTGAGGAGTGAGGATGTGTTAGAGTTGATGCTTCCGCTGCCGATGCTGTGATTTTCGAGGTTTGAGATTTCTTTTTCTAGGGCTTGTCTTTGGCCTTTTCGGGAAAATGTCACGGCATCGAGGCCTTGGATGATTTTTTTTGTCAGGTCGCTTTTTTGTTGGGTCCATGTCAGGGGATCGACAGGAGACAGGGTGGCGGGGCCCCATTCCAGGTTTCGTGTTTCGCGGAAATGGTGGTGCCAGAGGTTGATGAAATTGCGCAAGGCCGGGAGCACTTGTTGGTCTTCCCTGCCGATGGTGGCCCGGCGGAATGCGTGGAAAAACTCGTCGTTTTCGGTCAGCGAGTCGCCGAGGATTTCTGTGAGAATTTGATCGGTGAGTGCCTGGGCGCGGGGGCCTTCTAGCAGGTCAAACTTGCCGCCGGTGAGGCCCATTTCGTATTGGAAGCACTGTATAATTTTGGAGAAGAATCCATCGATGGTTCCGAGGGACAGGCGGGGCAGGGCTTGGACGACGCGTTCCAAGGTATGTGAGAAATCGGCGTCGTGTAGCGAGAGGTCGAGCCGTAGCGTATTGGCGGCGGATTCTGAGGACGCGGCCTTCGCGAGTTGAGTGAGGACGGAATCGGCGAATTCGCCAGCGGCTTTACGCGTGAAGGTCAGGGCGACGATGCGTTCGGGATCGGCGCCATTGGCGACGAGGCCGATGATTCGGTGGGCGAGTTGGAATGTTTTCCCGGATCCGGCCGAAGCGAGGATGAGCAGATTTTTAGCCAGAATGTCCATTTTTTTGGGGCATTCTAACGGGCTGGGGGGAGGGGATGGGGAGATATCGCTAATGAGGCGCAGGTGCCTCAGCGTTTAGGGACGATAAGGGCGTCTCCAGGATGGATGAGGGTTCCGTCGATTCCGTTAGCCTTTTGGATGGCCGAAACAGAAGAATGGTTGCGGCGCGCAATGGTTGACAGGCTGTCTCCTTTTTTCACGAGATAACGGCCGGATTTCGTCTTGGTTTTTGAATGTCCTGAGGAGGACGGGCGGTGGGTTGAGGCCTCACCGGTTGAGGATTTGGGGTGGGTTGAAGCGAGATCCGGCGAGGGTTCTGGACGGACTTTGACGACGCTCGGGGAGGATTTGGGGTGGCTTGAAGCGAGGTCAGGCGAGGGTTCGGGACGGACTTTGACAACCCTTGGAGAGGATTTTGGGTGGCTTGAGGCGAGGTTTTGAGAAGATTCGGGGCGGACTTTGACGACTTTTGGCGAGGAATGGGAGGAGGGATCGGAGACCCTGGTTTGGGAAGCGATTTCCGAGGGGATGGGTTTTACAGGGGCAATTTGAGTTTTGGGATGGAAGGATTCGGATGGGGCGAGCGGGTTGGCATTGGGTGGGGGTTGCTCATTTTTGGCGATGACGGGGAGATCGTCGCCAGAGGTGGGCAGGGGGCTGCCGGGTTTGCGCCATTTGGAGGGATCATTGGCCCAGTCTTCGCGATAATTGCCACGGCTATCGAAGGGGCCTGTGCCCACGCCATTGTTGGCGGAGCTGCCGTCATTGCTGGCGCAGCCGCTGAGAATGAGGGCCAAGGCCGAGGAAAATGGGAGCCAAAGGATCGGTCGCATGCGGTCATGATGAAGCATTCAGCGGATTTGGCAAAACTTAGTTAATCGCCGGAAAGAATTATTTTTTTCGGGTGGTGGGGGGGTGGAAGTTCTTTCTTGCGCTGGGGTTCGGGAGATGAGACTCGTTTGGGCGCGCAAGGTTGAGAGGGGCATTAGCTCAGTTGGTAGAGCGTCTCGTTCGCAATGAAAAGGTCAGCGGTTCGAATCCGCTATGCTCCACCCCTTGGGAAGACGAAGCCTCTGTGCAGAGCCGGCAGACGATCTGGTGTGAGGTTGACTGTGCCCTGACCGCATGGGGCCACCGTCACGCGGGAGGGGAGCACATTTCCATCAATTTTTTACCAGCGGTGAGGGTGTTGAAGTCGTCGTTAGGCGGTTTATCGGCTGGAGGCCAGAAGGCGCGGTGGATGATTTGAGAGACGATCCATTCGGAGCAGGCTCGGGCGGCGTGGAGATCGTTGGCGGAAAAATTTTGCCACTGGTGGATAGCGACGTCGGCCTCCGTGGCACCGAGGGTGAAATAACAGAGTTCAGGGAGGCGGCCATCACGATCGTTGACCGCCTGGGCATAGAGCGGGAGTTGGAGGTTTTTCCAGAGGTAATCGGCGGGTTTTTCCGGATCGAGCGAGTGATAGATGGCTGGGCTGTCGTTGTCGATGTGGGCTGGCAGCACTGTGGATTCGGTGATTTTTTTTCGATGTTCGGATTCGACGTCCTTGCTGATTTTGCCGGTTTTATAGTCGATGATACGCAAGGATCCGTGATCTCGGTGGCGGTCGATGCGGTCGATTTTTCCGACGATGGTGGAGTTGCCGACCGCGTATTCGAATGAGGTTTCGACTTCGATGATTTCCCAGCCATCGGCGCGCGAGGCGGTTTGGACGCGGGCGAGCCAGGAGAGGCGTTGGCGCAGAGCCTCGGATTGGAGGCGGATGGCAAGTGGCACGCGGGTGCCGAAGTGGGAAGTGACGAGGCGGTTGAGTTCCGCGGACAGCCAGGCATCGAGGGATTCGGCACGGGTGAAATCGCGGGCTTCGGGGTCGCGGCCGCAGCGTTCCATGAGGGTGTGGGCGATGGTTCCGAAATCGCGCGGGTTCCACTCGAGACGGTCGGGGTCCGGGGACTGCATGCCGACGGCGTGTTTCAGATAGAAATGGAACGGGCAGGCGAGGTAGTCGCTGAGGGACGTCACATGGATGCGTGTGGGGGCGGGGCACTTGCTGGGGGACCATTGCCAATCCGCGTGCCAGCGCAGGCCGGCTTCCGGAGGTTCGATATTTCGGAAGAGGAACTGGACGCGTTGCGGGAGGTCAGCGCGATCGCAAGCTAACAGCAAGCGCGAGGGCAACAAAGATTCACCGGAGGATCCGGATTTGGCGCAGATGAGATCCGCCCGGCCGTCGGCACGTCGAGCCTCGATCATTGCCTGATAGAGAAAAGCGTCCCTGGCGGCACGGTCGGCATTGGCGGGCAGGCCGAGTAATTTTCTAGCAGATTCACCGAGCCAGGGATCGTTGAGGTTGAGGGCGGGGACGGAGCCCTCGTTGAGGCCGCAGAGCACGAGGTGATTGCCGGGTTCAAAGAACAATTCGAGCCATCCTTGGACATCGATGACGCGGCCATCGGGCGGTTGCGGGGAGGGTGGAGGGATAGAGGACAGCATGAGATTGATCCAGAAGTCTGGCGCGCGTTTCAGAGCGAGGATCAAACGGGTGGCGGAGGAGAGCCAGGTGAAGAGTGTGGCGGATTGTTCGGTGGTTTCCGGAGAGTGGAGTGAGAGCGTGTCGAGCAGGCGCGTCAAGGATTCGGGGAAGGGGAGTTGGAGGAAATCGGAGCGCCAATTTTCCAAGGTTTCGGTGGTGATGAGGATCTTGCGGGCGGACTCCTGATAGGCCGGAGAGCGGAAGCGGGCGGTAGGGAAGCGGTGTCGCAGGTCATCGGGACGGCTAGCGATCCAATCGTTGCGCAAGCGGGCGAGAGTTTCGGCTTGTTCGAACCTTTGACCGTCTATCAGGGTCGAGGTTTCAGGCAGGGTGAGAAGATCGGCCAAGGTGGTGAGTTTGGGATCTGCCAACCAGCATGACCAACTTTTGAACCAGCGGATGAGCCCGGAGGCAGCGGGAGTAGCGGCCGGATGGAATGCCGGCCAGCCATGGCGTGTGAGGACGCGAGCCAGTTCATCACCGGTTGTGGTGTCGGCAGATCCCAAGGCGACGTTTGGGGAGGCGGATTGGGCATCAGAGATGGCGCGCAAGGCTTCGATGGCTTGTTGGCGGGAGTCTGCTACCAAGCGGATGGATCCAGAGGAGGGGTTTGGCCATGGCAGGGATCGTTGTGTCCAGCACGCGAGCGGTCGTCCGAGCGGGGAAAATGAAGGGGCATCATCTTCGGGCGCACCGATGAGAACGTTCACGGGTCCGGTCCAGGCCGTGCAGGCTCTTTCAAACAAGGGGGGCATTTCGGTGACGCCTGCGAGGACGATGCCGGAGATTTTGTCGGGCCAGAGCAAGCCATTGGCCAGCACCTGGCTGCGGCTTTGCAAGTTCCATGAGAGGAGTCGCTGTTCCATTCGATTTTCCAATCGGGCGAGGGCGTTCCAGCGACCGGCCTCGATGGTGCCAGAGAGTCGGGTGGCGGCTTCGGTCAAGGTGAGGCCGTTTTCTTGGAGTGTGTGACGGAGTTTTACGAATTCCTGGGCGAGGCCACCGGCCCATTCTGACTCGTTAGAAGGTGGGATGGGCAGCAATTCCTGATAGGCCGACCACTCGTCGGTTTCTTCGAGGATTTCCAACCACGCGACGAATTCCATCCAATGTGTCGCCACGGTGGGGTCTGAAGTTTGCAGGAAGGATCCGGGAGTGACGATTCGGGGCGAGAGAAGGGCGCCGCCCGCGCGTTCTGCCAAAGCTTCACGCAAGCGGCGGCCGCTTTGGGAGGTGGGGACGACGACGAGCAGGTCCGGCAAAGTATTTTTGCGTTCGAGCAACCAATCAGTGGCCGGAACTAAAAACGGCCGATCCCATCCGAGAAAGAAACGTTGCAGCATAGGGGTGAGACTCTTCGGGATGAGCTGCGAAGGGAATCAAAATCGCTGCGATGGACCGATTCGGTATTTGTTCGGTTAATGGCAGGATTGTCCTTGCCATGACGGAAGTGAGGGGTAGATTGCGGAGGCTTTTGTGGTTCGGGCGGTGCCCGGAATTTCATGGGGCAATTCCAGTTTACCCAAGAACGATGTATGAAAATGTTTGAAAGACTCACGCTGATGACGGTGACCACGGTTTACGCGGGCTACCTGATTCAACAGGCGATACGCACTCGTGCCGAACGTTTGTTCCGGTTAGCGGCGGGGGAATCCCCGTATGAGCGGACGCATCCGAAGCCCCGTAGCAGCAAGGCATCCTAACGAAAAACGGGTGCCAAGTGGCACCCGTGGATCAACCGGCCTGTGATGCCGGGTATGTTTGGTGGATTATTCCGCACTAAGAGAACGGTCCGGTGCCGGTGCGTGTGAATAGCGCCAACGGATTTTATTGCGTTTTGAGGCGGAACGAAGTTTGCGCTGTTTGCGTTCGGTTGGAGTTTCAAATGCGCGGCGGCGTCGCATTTCCTCAAGGATGCCTTCGGCGTCCAGTTTGGTTTTGAGGCGTTTGAGAGCCCTGTCAACGGGCTCGCCTTTTTTCATGGTCACTCCACGCATGCGATGTTCTTGGTTGGTTGGATAGGTTCCGCAGGATTGCGGGGGCGGTTTGATGCGGGATTGGGAGAGGCTTGTCAAGTGAGAACCCGCCGTAATTTTGAAAAAGGTCAGAGTTGTCTTGTCTGGACAGTCTGGATGACTTGCATCAAGGTGCGGTGAATTCATGCGAATCTCGGACCGCTACATTGGAAAACAGGTGCTGCTAGGCACGCTGTATGCGGTAGTGATTCTCGGGGTGGTTTTGTTGCTTGGGAATCTTTTCAAGAAAATCCAACCGTTGTTGGTGGATCAGAAGGCACCCCTGGAGTTGGTGTTTCGTTTTGTGCTCAGCGTGTTGCCTGTATCGCTTATTTACACGGTTCCCTGGGGTTTGTTCTCTGCCGTGTTTTTGGTTTTCTGGCGGCTTTCCGCAGCGCATGAGATCACCGTAGTCCGGGTTGCGGGTTTGAGTTTGGTGAGGCTGGCCGCCCCTGTTTTTGTGATTGGGGCCATGCTTTCCGTGGCCAGCATGTGGCTCAACACTCAGGTGGTGCCTCGTTCCATGGCCACGACCGTTCAATTGATTTATGAGCAGGCCAAGCGGGATCCGGATTCGTTGCTCAAGCCCGGCGTCGTGCAAGGCAATTTCAAGGCGGACGGCAGTGACATTCAGAAAGTTCTCATTGAGGGGAAAAGCGACGCTTGGGTTGAGGGGTTTCATTTCTATCAATTGCCCGCGTCTGCGGAAGAGGACCGGACGTATGTCCATGCATCAAGGGCGGCGTTGGCCGTGGACGAGGTGAACAGCCAGTTGCGGGTGAAGCTTGAAGACGCTTATTTTGAAACCCACAAGCCGGATGGGCGGATTGAGATGGCCTTTGCGGGCAAAGCGGAGCCGCTGCTGATAGATTTGAAAAGTTCGCAAAACAAAAAGATTCGGGCCAACACCATGACGAACGGTGAGATTTTGGATGAAGTCGCCAATAATCCTGATCTCACGCCCGTTCGGAAGCTCAAACTCCGGTCCGAGATCACCCGGCGCTATTCGTTTTCCATGGCTTGTTTTGCATTTGCCTTTATTGCCGTTCCGCTGGGCCTGAGTGCCCGGCGTCGTGACACCTCTGCCGGCCTCATCATCAGTTTGCTCATTGGCACTGGGTATTTTGTGGTCACGATACTTGCCGAGCAGTGCAAATCGGATTCTTGGATCACCGCTATGTTATGGGCACCGAACGTTGCGTGCATTTTGTTAGGTATTATCCTTTTTCGAAGGGCCCGGTTCAAGTAATTTGCAAGGGGTTTGATGAAATTACGCAGATCAATCACGCAAGCCACCCGGAGTGCCAGGGATTATTTTGCATCTGAGCACGTTGTATTATTTCCGTTCATTGCATCGCTTCGGGGGTATCAATTTGACAAGTTGCGGCATGATTCCAGGGCCGCCGCCAATGTCACTTTGTTGGCTGTTTCGCAGGCGATTGCTTTTGCTGCCATTGCCGGGTTGCCTGTGGTTTACGGGGTGTTATGCACGGCGGTGGCTGCGTTGGTAGCCCCATTTTTTTCGGCGTCCCGGCACACGATCATGGGGCCGACGAATGCCACGGCATTTATGTTGTTCAGTTTTTTTTCGGTGAATCCTGCGTTGGTTGGGAGGTGGGACGAATTGATTCCGTTGTTGGTGTTGATGGTGGGTATTATTGCCACATTTGGTTCGTTGTTGCGAGTTGCGGACCTGATGCAATTTGTTTCGCGCAGTGTGTTGGTGGGGTATATTTCGGGTGCGGCGGTGTTGATATTAGTCAACCAGTTGACTTCTTTGTTAGGTTTGGGAGCCTGGATTGATGTGGATTCAGCGTCCACTTTTGTGGGGTTGGTGGTTGGGTTGGTGCAGGCATTGCCGCACAGCGACTGGGTATCTCTGGCGATTGGGGTTGGGACATTGGGTCTTTATGGAGGGTTGAAGAAATGGCGGCCGGGTTGGCCGGTTTTTGCCTTGGCGCTTGTTCTGTCATCCGGGATCTTTGGGACGCTGATTCGTTTTCATGTTCCGCCGTTTGAGCGGGCGGCCACTTTTGTGACTTTTGGGTTTGACGAGTTGTTGCCGCGTTTTCCGCAATTGATGCGCGAGGGGATTTTCAATGACATTTCATCCTTGTTAGGGGTGGCGCTGGCGATTGCGTTTCTCGCGTCGTTAGAGAACACGCTGATGGCGAAGGGGCTTGCCTCGCGATCGGGTGATCATGCCGATGTGAATCAGGACATGTTTTCGGTGGGCATGGCGAACATTGCATGTGCTATTGCCGGGGGCATGCCCGCATCGGGGTCACTCACGCGATCGACGCTGAACTTTGAATCGGGAGCCTGCACACGCGTGGCTTCTTTTTTATCCGGGGTTTATAGTTTTGGATGTGCGATATTGATTGCGGCTTCTATCGGGTGGGGGGTTCCCCTGATTGACTACGTTCCCAAGGCGGCATTGGCCGCGTTGATCATGGTCTTGTCGTTTTCGCTTTTCAACGTGCGCCACATTCGGATTTGTCTGCGTTCGACCCGTGATGACGCGACGGTTCTGGTGCTTACATTTGTCGCCACGTTGTTAGCCCCTTTGTATGTTGCGATCTTCATGGGTGTTGCCGTGTCGATTTCCTTGTTCCTGAGAAAGGCCAGTCGTCCGTTTCTCGTGGAATATGTATTTAACGACGAAGGGCAATTGCGCGAGATGGGAGAGAAGCGCCAACGTCCGACGCCAGCGATTTCGATTGTCCATGTGGAGGGCGACTTGTTTTTTGGGGCGGCTGAGTTATTTCGCACGCAGATTCAGCGCACGGTTTCGGATCCTGCGATTCAGGTGATTATTTTGCGTCTTAAAAATGCCCGTCATTTGGATGCGACGAGCGTGTTGGCGCTGGAAGATCTGATTCGATTCATGCGCGACAAAGGGCTGCATTTGATTGTTTCGGGTGCCCCCCGTGAGGTGTATCGGGTGTTGAAGAAATCCGGAGTCTTGCTCACCTTGCAGGAGGGCTGTGACCGCAAGCGCGGGGAAACCAATTTATTTTTGGGCAATCCCCGGAATCCGAACCTATCGACGCGAGGGGCGCTCAAGCGTGCCCAGCAACTTTTGGGGACCGACAAGGCGGACATTCGGATATTTTATGATCCGGGCCAAGCGCAGTCGCCTTCCTGAGGGCCGGGCGCAGGCCGAAAAAATCGGGAATCATGGAGCATGATTTGCCGATCAATTCTTTAAGGAAGGTGAAAGACTTCACGGATTTTCCTTGGTAAATCGAGGGTTTGTCTGAGGTGGGATGAGGTATTTTATCCTTGATTGCGAGGGTGGAGGCGCTTAATACGGCGGCCACGCGCACCGGTTCCCGGGGCTTGCGCGGGGCAAACCCAATGCTCTTAGATGATCTATCTTCTCTGTCACGTTAAGTCGGTGGTTCTGGCTGTTGCCGGGCTTGTTTACCTTTCGGGTGATGGAGAGACCGGGAAGGCGCTGGTCAAAGTGTGTTATCAGGCGGTGGAGGATCCGGTGCGATCCGTTGAGCACGGCAGTGCGTCGTGGTATTCGATTCGGACGAATTCGGGGACTGAGACAGCCAGTGGCAAGCGATTGTGTGATAAGGCGGCCACGGCCGCGCACAAGACTTTGCCGATGGGCACGAAGGTGCGCGTGACGAATGAGACGAATGGCAAATCCGAGATTGTGACGATCACGGATCGTGGGCCTTACGTGGGTGGTCGCATCATTGATTTGACGATCGGCTGTGCGGAACGCCTCGATTTTGTGAGCCGGGGCGAGGTGCCCGTGAAAGTGGAAGTGCTGGGTCACTTTGGGGCACGGTGAGGGAGGTGAGTGTCCGCCAGAGTGGTGTTAGCCTGGAGGCCAGGTGAGCGGTCGTCCGCCGAGCAGGTGGATGTGAAGGTGAGGCACGGCTTCGCCGCCGTCCGGGCCGTGATTGATGACCAGTCGGTAGCCGGAATCGGCCAAGCCCGCGCGGCGAGCGACTTCTGCCGCAGTCAGTAACAAATGCCCGAGCAGGGTATTGTCGTCGGTGTTCGCCATGCCGATGCGTGGCAGCGCTTTGCGAGGCACAATCAGGATGTGGGTGGGTGCTTGGGGGGAAATGTCGTGAAAGGCGACGCAGAGCTCATCTTCATGGACGAGGGTGGCGGGGATTTCCTTGTCGCAGATTTTTTCGAAGAGGGTTTTGTCGGGCATGAGGATGGGGTGGGGTATCGAGTTGAGAAAGAGGCCTATCAGCAGCCAGCAGGAAAGTAAATCACGGCCAATGCGCATTGAATGGGTGGTCAGGCGAGGGGGTTCCCGCTTTGTGAAAATGTTCTTGCGGCGTGCCATTTTCGAGGTCATAGACCGCGCCGAGTCCGCCGTCGTTCACCCATTATTATCCAGTATTTCCATGACCTTTGCCGATCTGCAAGCACTCCATTCGTTGCCCTTTTTTGAGCTTCTCAAGCGTGCCCGGCAAGTTCACGAAAAATTTTGGCCTGAGGGGAGGATCCAGCTTTGCACCTTGCTCTCCATCAAGACCGGTGGATGTTCCGAGGACTGCGCGTATTGTGCCCAATCTGCCCGTTACAAGACCGAGTTGGAGAGTCATGTGTTGTTAGAGAGGGAGGAGGTGATGACGCATGCGCGTGCCGCCAAGGATTCGGGATCCACTCGTTTTTGCATGGGTGCCGCTTGGCGTGGGGTTCGAGGAGGCACTGAGCGATTTGAGCAGGTGTTAGCGATCGTGAGGGATGTTGCCGCGTTGGGCCTGGAGGTTTGTGTGACGCTTGGGGAGCTTGGAGCGGAGGAGGCCGGGCAGTTGCGTGATGCCGGGGTGACTGCCTACAATCACAACCTCGACACTTCGCCGGAGCACTACCCTCACATTGTCACCACTCACACTTACGAGGATCGTCTTCGCACGATCCGCCATGTCCAGGATGCCGGCATTGCTGTTTGTTGTGGCGGGATTCTCGGGCTGAGTGAAACCATTGCTGACAGGTTGCGCTTGTTGGAGGTCATTTCCAATTTCAATCCCCAACCCGAGAGCGTGCCGATCAATTCGCTCATGCCGATGCCAGGCACGCCCATGGCTGAAAACCCGCAGGTTGACCCGTTTGATCTGGTTCGCATGATTGCCTGTGCCCGCATTGCCGTGCCCGCCGCCAAAGTCCGGCTTTCAGCCGGTCGGACCCGGCTTTCCGACGAGGTTCAGGCGCTTTGTTTTTACGCGGGAGCCAACTCGATTTTTTACGGTGAAAAGCTTCTCACCACGGATAATCCGGACACCGCGAAAGATCTGGCCCTGCTGGCAAAACTCGGTCTCGAAACCCTGCAGCCGGATCGTTCGCTCGCGGCACCAGTGCTCGACCCGGATGTGCCCGCCTATCCATCGGTCGACGGCCACTGTGTGCCGTTAGCGGTCTCGTAGTGCATGAACCGGTGTGAGTTGGGTCGTGGGTGGCACCTTTTCCGGATTCCAGAAAGCGGAAGTCTTTTTCATGGCTGGACGGATGCGCATCTGTCACATTCGCGGAGCTTCTTCAGTCAAAGGGCATTTTCGAATTGCCGCTTTTCACCTCCAACCTAACAGATTATGACAACGACCTCTGCTTATGCCGCCCATCAAGCCACCACCCCGTTGGTTCCATTTTCCGTGGATCGCCGGGATCCGGGGCCGACCGATGTGTTGATTGACATTCTTTATTGTGGGGTGTGCCACTCTGATTTGCACATTGCGCGCAACGAATGGCGGCACACGCAGTATCCGTGTGTGCCTGGGCATGAAATCGTGGGCAAGGTGATGCGTGTGGGCGATCGGGTGACGGGTCATCAAGTCGGAGACGTGGTGGGGGTCGGTTGCATGGTGGATTCCTGTGGTGCTTGTCCGGATTGTCATGCGGGGTTGGAGCAGTATTGTCAGGATGGGCTTATCCTCACCTATAACAGCCCGGACAAACACTCAGGCAAGGTCACTTATGGCGGCTATTCGTCGCAGGTGGTGGTGGATCAACACTTCGTGCTTAAAATCCCGGGAAATCTCAATCTCGAAGCCGTCGCGCCGCTGCTTTGCGCTGGGATCACCACTTATTCACCCTTGCGTCACTGGAAGGTTGGAAAAGGACAAACGGTCGGGATCGTCGGATTGGGTGGGCTCGGCCACATGGGGGTGAAATTTTCGCATGCGATGGGTGCGCACACGGTGGTGTTCACGACTTCCCCTGGAAAAGCGGCGGACGCAACGCTGTTAGGAGCGGACGAGGTGGTGGTTTCTACAAACGCGAAGGAAATGCGGGCCCATTCGAACCGCTTTGATTTCATCCTCAATACCGTGGCGGCTGCCCATGATCTGGATGCTTATGTGAGCCTGCTCAAGCGCGACGGCACGCTGTGCCTCGTGGGTGTTCCCGAGCATCCTCACCCGTCACCGCAGGTGGGCAACCTGATTTTTCGCCGTCGTCAGATCGCCGGATCGCTCATCGGGGGCATCCAGGAAACACAAGAAATGCTCGATTTCTGTGGCACGCATCGCATCGTTTCCGATGTTGAAATCATTCCAATGCAACAGATCAACGAGGCCTATGAGCGTCTGCTCAAAGGCGATGTGAAATACCGTTTTGTGATCGACATGGCATCTCTGAAAAACCGTTAAATCACAAAGTGGCCCTTGAAAGGCGTGGAGCGATCCATCATGCTTCGCACGTGATTCCCAACGTCCTCGCCGAACGCTACGCCTCTCCCGCGCTTCAAGCGATCTGGTCCGCCGAAGGCCGGATCGTGCTCGAGCGTGAATTCTGGATTGCTGTGATGAAGGCGCAGCACGATCTCGGGCTTGATATTCCGTTAGATGCCATTGCCGCGTATGAGCGCGTGAAGGACGAGGTGGATCTTGTGTCGATCATGGCGCGTGAAAAGATCACACGCCATGATGTGAAGGCGCGCATCGAGGAATTCAACGCGCTGGCCGGCCACGAGCAACTCCACAAGGGAATGACCTCGCGTGACCTCACGGAAAATGTCGAGCAAGTCCAGGTCTATCGGTCGCTGGTGATGATGCGTGACAAATCGCTTGCGGCATTGCGGCGTCTGCGTGAGCGCGCCGAACAATGGAGTGACTTGGTGCTCACCGCCCGCACTCACAATGTCGCCGCCCAGCCCACCACTTTGGGGAAACGCGTGGCGATGTTCGGTGAGGAATTGCTCGATTCACGGGTCGCGCTGGATTCGTTGATTTCGCATTACGCGGTTCGTGGGCTCAAGGGTGCTGTTGGCACCCAGATGGACCCTCTTTCCTTGTTCGGTGGAGACGCCGCCAAAGTTGGAGCGCTCGAGCAACGCGTGGTGGCGCACCTCGGTCTTCCCGCTGTTTGGACCAATGTGGGACAGGTCTATCCAAGGTCGCTCGATTTCCGCGTGATCGCTGCCCTTACCGATATGTGTTCGGGGCCCTCATCGTTTTGTAAGACGCTGCGGCTGATGGCGGGCCACGAGACTGCCAGTGAGGGATTTGCCCCGGGCCAAACCGGCTCGAGTGCGATGCCGCACAAGATGAACTCGCGTTCGTGCGAGCGCGTCAACGGTTTCCACATCATCCTCAAAGGATACCTCGCCATGGCCGCCGGTCTTGCGGGCGATCAATGGAACGAGGGGGATGTCTCATGCTCGGTGGTCCGCCGCATCATGCTTCCGGATGCGTTCTTCGCCACTGATGGCCTGTTCGAAACTTTTCTAACGGTTCTTGATCAGATGGACGCCTACGAGGCTGTCATCGCTGCGGAGACCGCGCACTACCTGCCGTTTTTGATGACGACCACCATTTTGATGGAGGCCGTGAAAGCGGGAGTTGGCCGTGAAACGGCGCACGCAGCGATCAAGCAACATGCCCTCGCCACGGTTCATGATTTGCGCCACGGCGCAATTCACCGAAACAACCTGATAGATCGCCTCGCTGCGGACGTCCGCCTTGGCTTGACCCGCGAGTCACTTGAAGCCATTTTGCTTCGGGGCGATCGTGAATGCGGTGCGGCGAGGGAGCAGGTGGCCGCGTTTGCGGATGCTGTGAGAAAACACGAGTCCGAGAATCCGTCCGCCGCTGCGTATCGGCCAGGGGCGATTCTTTGATTGGATCAGAACGTTTTTCTGAGGTGTGATGGGAGGATGTTGATCTGTTCGCGGTATTTGGCGACGGTCCGTCTGGCGACGGTGACTCCTTGTTTGGCGAGGGCCTTCATCAGTGCTTGGTCGGAGAGCGGTTTTTCGGGGTTTTCTGCGGCGACTAACTGTTGGATTGCATTGCGGACACCGGCGTTAGAAACCTCCGTGCCGTCCTGGTTTTGATAGCCTGTGGCGAAAAACCCGCGCATTTCCATCAAGCCGTGCGGAGTGAGAATATATTTGCCGGCGACCGCCCGCGAGACGGTTGTCCCGTGCATGCCGAGTTCGTTGGCGATGGTATTCATCGTGAGCGGACGGAGATGGCGTGGGCCTTTGGAGAAAAATTCCGTCTGGTGCTCGATCAGTTTGTGGGCGATGGCAAGGATCGTTTCCTGGCGCAGGGAAATCGAGCGGATCAAGTTGTGGCCGTCGCGGATTTGATCGCGCAGGTATTGTCGTGATTTTTGATCCATGCCGGTCATGCCGATGAGATCCTTATAAAAATTGTTGATTCGGAGGTTGGGAAGGTGCTCGCCGGTAAGCCGTGCTTCTAACACCCCGTCATCGTTGCGCTCGATGATCACATCCGGGAGGACATAGGGATTTCCAGTGGAATCGAAATCTCCTCCGGGATTGGGAGTCAGGCGGCCAATCCGTGTGGCGGCTTCAGCGATGCGCTCGACTGTGGTGCCGAGTGATTTGGCGATTTTCGGGTACTGTTTTCGTGCGAGGTCTTCGAGGTGGTCACGGACTATTTTATATTCGAGTGAGTCAGTGCCGTCGTGGCGTTCGATTTGAAGCAGCAGTGATTCAGCGATGCCAAAGGCCCCGACGCCTGCGGGGTCGAACGATTGGATCAACTGGAGTGCGGCATCCAGATGCTCAGGCCTGATGCCGAACCGGATTCCCAAATCGGTGGCTGGAAGATCGAGAAACCCGCGTTCGTCGAGGCTGCCGAGAAGTGTTTTTGCGGCTTCTAGCACATCTGAATCGACCATGGAGAGATCGAGTTGCTGTTGCAGATGTTGCTGTAAGGTCATCGGCGAGACGATGGAATCGTAGAGGTGCTGGCGGCGCGATTCGTCATCGCGCGTCCATGGTGCCGGTTTGCCTTCCATGATCGCGTCGTCGCGCCAGTCGTCATCAGTGGCGTTCAGGTATTCTAACGAATCCGCCTCATCCGGATCGGGAGCGGCCTCGTCGAGTGACAAGGATTCCGTGGCATCTTCGAGCACCGGATTGATTTCGAGTGCTTGGCTGATGATTTGGGAGAGCTCCAAGGTGCCCGCTTGAAGGATCTCCAGACTTTTGCGCATCTGCGGCGCGAGAGTCTGTTGTTGAGAGAGCGATTGCTGGAGAGTGAGATTTGCCATGGCCTGCGAGCGGGCTGCTAGGGCCATGTTGAGGTAAAATGCGGCGAGGCGCAGCAAAATTTATGCCAGAATCAAATTTGATTTGAAATAGGGGAGCAGCGTTTGAGCGGATTCAGAAGCTGTATTTCAGTCCGACTGAGACAAGGTTTCTGGAGAATTCGCGGGCATTGGCATAAGTGGTGGCGGTTCCGGGAACGACAGCAGAGTC
>CAIYYV010000053.1 GCA_903930425.1 Akkermansiaceae bacterium
AAAATGAACTTGGCCCACACTGCGACCATCAGTGCTGGTGACGCGGGCTTCGTAACCCAGAATCTCAAGCGTTTCTCCCACCAACGGAAACCGTCCCAGCTGTTGCGTGATATAGCCGCCGACGGTGGTGACCTCGCCGCTGTCGAGCACCAGATCAGCCACATTGCCACCCAAATCGTTCAGGGTCAAAGTTCCTTCCACCACAAATTCGGATTCGGTCAGCCGGGTAAACGCCGATCGCTCATTGTCAAACTCGTCCTGAATGTCACCTACGAGTTCTTCCATGATGTTATCCAGAAAAACAACCCCCACCGGCGTCCCGAATTCATCAACCGCCATGGCCAAGTGCGCGTGCTCACGTAAAAAAAACTTGAGCAGCATGTCGAGCGGCATCGTGTCTGGCACGATTTCAAGCTCACGCTTGATCCTCATCAGGTCCGGATCAGGATCGTTGATAAGTTTAAAAAGATCCTTGATGTGAATCAAACCGATCGCGTGATCAAGATGGCCTTTCACTAACGGAAACCGAGTGTGCATGCTCCGCAGCGCAATCTCCAGAGTTTTTTCAAACGGTTCGTCGGCATCCAAAATAACCACCTTGTTCCGCGGGGTCATTACGTCGCGCACCCAGAGTTCGTTAAGACCCAGCGCGTTAATGAGAATCTCACGCTCAGTCTCAGTCACTTCCTGGGACTTACCACTCTGCGTCACAAGCAGCGCCAATTCCTCGGCCGAGTGAATGTGCTCGCTCTCGCTGATCGGATCTATCCGGAAAATATGCTTGAGCAAACCGTTTGCAGTGCCATTGAAGAAAATAATCACCCAGTGAAAGCACTTGAAAAACAAGTGCAACGGACCCACTAGAACCATGGTGACCGCCAACGACTTCCGAATGGCCAACGACTTGGGAACCAACTCGCCGATCACCACATGAAGGAAGGTGAAGGAGGCATAGGCAAGAATCAAAGAAGTCCAGTAAATCCCTTTTTCCGGCATCTTGATGAACAGCAACAATGGACTGACAAGCGCTTTCACAAATGGCTCACCTAAAAAACCAAGCGCTAACGAGGAAATCGTGATGCCCAACTGATTGGCCGATAGATAGCCGTCAAGATGGTTGACCACATGCAAAGCCAACCGGGGATCGCGGCCTTGGTCCTTGGCCTGAGCTTCAATTTGACTCGGACGCACTTTAACGATCGCAAATTCGGAGGCCACAAAAAAGGCGTTGAGCAATAAAAAGAAAACGATACCACAAATATAGAGCAGGGATTCTCCAAGTGATGGAAAAACAGGTGCGCCAGTGACGGCGATAAGCGAAATGGAGGCGGTAATCTGGGTCACGGTGTTAGAGCCTTTCGTATACCCCTTGATCGCGCCGCTCTAGAACGGTGAACCCCGCCTTTTTGGCGTCGCTGACCGATAGGGGTTTGGTGATCGACGGAGTATTGATCCGTGAAACGACCTTCTTGACAGGGTTTTTGCAAAGCGGACATACCAACAGGGCGGCGCGGTCTACCGGACGTCTGAGCTCGAACCCACGGGTGCAAACACGGCAGCAATGCCCAGCTTTATCCGGCGTTAAAGAAACATATTCGTATAGTGGCATGACTAATTCGCGGACCGGGCAGTTTCCGTCCCACGCCACAAATAACGGCAAACAAAGCGTCTTACCAGCTCGATTTGGTCACCCCTGGAAGCATTCCCGCAGAAGCCAGTTCTCGGAAGGTGATCCGCGAAAGGCGAAAACGACGCAGAAATGCGCGGCGACGACCGGTGATCTCGCAGCGGTTGACCAAGCGTGTGGGACTTGCGTCACGTGGCAGCATCGAAATGCCGACGTAATCCTTCTGAGCCTTGAGCTTGAGGCGGAGTTCGGCAAATTTCTCAACGGTTTGTTTTTTGCGCTCGTTGCGGGCAATCCAACTTTTCTTAGCCATAATTCGGGACGCGCTTGATAAGGGTTGGGAGGATGCATGCAAGCCCAAAGTCGCAATCCCATGAATTTTCTGCAAAATTTCCAAAATCGGCTGTGATCAAACGCACAAAATCCTGCGATTTGGCGCAAATAGGGGTGCCGCGCGATCGAAGGCACTGCCCGATTCCGCACCCAGAATAAAAGGGCGAAAAGCGCGACGGCTTGGCCATCCAAGGACCATCCGTTCATTTCACGATTGCACGATTCAATGCAAGCGTTCTGTATTTCATTTCCGTTTATTCGATTCCATTCCGCAAATCTCTAACACTCCACAACGTCCCCGCTGCGGCCGCGCCGTTGCCACGCAGCTTCCGAGCACCGTCCTTCCGTTGCGAGCCAAATCGTTCCCGCGCAGCCACAAAGGCCTCGTTCACGAAATTCCG
>CAIYYV010000054.1 GCA_903930425.1 Akkermansiaceae bacterium
CCGCAATGCGCGCAGTCGAGTCCGCCCTCGCCGCCTCCGAACAATTTTTCCAACAAGTCGGTGCCGTTGCCCAATTCGGCGATTTCTCCAAGGAATACCGCGTGAGAGATCCCGAAGTGGTTCCTAACACCCTCGCGGAACCCCTGCGCCAATTGTGGCTGGAAATGGACAGCCTGGCCGCCGATGTCGAGTCTGAAGCCACGCGCTCGGAACTCCAGGACGCATCCCGCCGCCTGCGCGAGGCTCACGGCTCGGTCGCCTCGTTCCTCGATCAAGCCGCCGACGACAGCGTGTATTGGGTCGAACGCGGTGGTCGCGAAGACGTCCAATACAGTCTGCATGCGGCACCGGTCCATGTGGCGGATCGTTTGCGGCCCTTGTTGTTCAGCGGCGGTCAAGGCATCGTGCTCACCAGCGCGACTCTCGGCGTGGGCGACCCCAAGCTCGGTTATTTCCGCGGCCGTGTCGGCGCGGAAAACGCCCGCGCCCTGTGCATCGGCAGCCCTTTCGATTACTCGCGCCAAATGCGCATCCAAATCTACAAATCCGTGCCGGACCCTGGCACTCCTCACTATGACGAATTGTTAGCCGAGGGCATCCGCCTGGCGGTTGCCGAAAGTTCCGGGCGCGCCTTTGTCCTCTTCACCAGCTACCGCACCATGCGCGATGCCGCCAAACGGTTAGAGTCGTTTTTCCAGGTGCAAGGATGGCGTGTCCTGATGCAGGGCGAGGGCATGCCGCGCCACAAAATGATCGAGGAATTCCGCGATGACGTGCACAGCGTCTTGTTTGGAACCGACAGCTTCTGGACCGGCGTGGACGTGCCGGGCGAGGCCCTCTCGAATGTCGTCGTCACCCGACTGCCGTTTGCCGTGCCCGACCACCCGCTCACCGCCTCCCGCCTCGAGGCGATCGAAGCAGCAGGCGGAAATCCTTTCATGGATTACTCGGTGCCGGAAGCCATCCTCAAACTCCGCCAGGGAGTCGGGCGCCTCATCCGAACCCAACGTGACCAGGGACTGATTTGCATCCTCGACAACCGCATCCTCACCAAACGCTACGGCAAATCATTCCTCAAGGCACTGCCAGACGCGCCGATTGAAGTGATCTGTTAGAATCTGTTAGTTCTTGAGCGGTTCTAATCGTGAGAGTGTTTGTTGGAGCAGTGCGGCGGGCCATTGGCCGGGAGCGGTGGGGATTTTTCCGAGGTGGCCGTAATTGAGAGCGCTGCCGCACTGGGCGCATAACAACCGGGAGACCGCGGCGAGCGGGCCCATGCCCATGGTCGCGACAGGCAAGGGATGGTCCGCGAGTTGGAACTCTGCGAGACGCGCGAGATCGGCCGGATGTGCGAGGTGGGCGGCGACTTTGAAGATGCAGGCACCGGCGGCATGGGCGCGCTGGGCGGCTTCGATCAGCACGGGGGTGTCGGGCAGCCGGAGGAAGTCATGGAACGACGCGATCCACGGCAGCTTGCGGGTTTTCAAGTGTTGCAGGAGCTCGTCCATTTCATCGATGCTGGCGACTTCGATGTCGAGGCAGGCGGCGTGATCGAGGGCGGCGCTGAGCAGGCGCATCCGGGTTGCGGCGTCGAGCGAGCGGCCACCGCCCTCGTCTTTTCGCCGGGCGGTGAAAAGCAGCGGGATGCCGTGCAAATGGTGCCATGGGGCAGGGGACTGAGTGGGGGATGGGTCTACGAGCAAGTCGAGCCGGATTTCCGCGAGGTCGCAGGCGAGCCGGACTTCGGCTGGGTCGGCATCCCGCAAATCCTGCAAGCCGCCGATACTGCCGACGACCCGTGGAAGTCTGTTTTCGAGTAGAAAAAGCGCCTGTGTCATGGCCCAGTGATGCGCGGAAATTGGGCGTTCGTCAACGGTCGTTGGCACCCGTGGTATTTACTTCGGGTGAAATTTTCACTCAAATCGTCATTTTCGCTGGTCAACCCGAAACTCGATTTCTTAGGGTCGAAGAAATCGCAACCGTATGAAGAACTTCCTGTTTTACAAAATCTTTTCCCTCATTGCTTTTGGAATCATCACCGGGCTCTCGATGGGAAGTGTTTTTGGGCAAACCGCCGCGGTCCTCGGGGGCAAGCCGGCGTTTGAAGACCTCCAATCGCCCGAGTTTTCCGGAGGGAAACAAAAACCGTTCAAACCGAAAGATTGGCTTGAAATTGAAACCAAGCTGAAGATTTCCATGGGTGCGGGATCCAAGGCCAGAGTCTGTGAAAAGCTCGTGGTGAAATGGTATGTGGCGGTGAAGAACCCGGACCCTTCAAAATCAGGCACTTTACTGTTGCTGACCAAGGATGTGGAGCACATGAACGTGCCCTTGGAAGAGGAGATTTATTGCTCGGTGTATTTGTCACCCGTCTCGATCAAACGCCTCACTGGATTCGACCGGGCCGGTAAAAACGCCGTGGATTACGTCGGCTATGAAGTGCTCGTCAACGGGGAAAAGGTCCTGCAAGAAACGAGCAAGGGAAGGCCCGGTTGGTGGAATGCCGCCTCCGATAAAATTTCCCGCAGTGACTCGGTGCCGCTTCTCAACAAGAACGAGACTCCTTTCAGGGCCATGTGGTGGGACCGGTATGCGGAAGTCACCGAAGGGCGTGGCACCCGATAATCTTGAAACCTGCCGCGCATCTTTTCCTCCGCTCGTCACCTCATTCACTTCTTTTCCAAGCTTCCCCGCATCATGGCTGACACCCAGACTACCGTCGCACTCAACATCGGGTCCCAGCGCATCAGCATGGCCGTTTTCGAAGTCTCGAAACACGGCGGGCTGGTTCTCAAAGCCTATGACGCCGAATCCGTCGTCGCGGATCCCGCGATGGAAGCCTCCCGGATTTTTCAAACCCGGGTCGCCATCGGGGATTTGTCGCAGCGCCTCAAGGTGGAAAAATCCAAGGCACGCTACGCGATTTCCGGCCAGGCGGTTTTCACGCGCTTCGTCAAGTTGCCGCCCTTGCAGGAAGACAACATCGAACAGTTAGTCACCTTCGAGGCCCAACAGCATGTCCCGTTTCCGCTTCAGGAAGTCGTTTGGGATTATGAACTCATCGAGGGAGGTACCGACAAAGAGGTGGTCATCGTCGCGATCAAGGGTGATTCACTCGATGAAATCAACGGCGCCGTCAATGAATCGGGCCTCGCCACCGCCGAGGTCGATGTCGCCCCGATGGCGCTCTACAATGCCTTCCGGTCGACTTATGGGCATCCGGATGACGCGATTCTCCTGATCGATATCGGCGCGAAAACGAGCAACCTGCTCTATATCGAGGGAAAACGGTTTTTCACTCGCAGCATCGCCATCGGCGGTGCCTCCATCACGGCCGCCATCGCCAAGGAATACAATATCCCGTTCCTTGAAGCCGAACATCAGAAAATTTCCAATGGACTCGTGGCACTTGGCGGCGGGCATACCGAGCAGATGGATGAGGCGGTGGCCTCGCTTGCCATGGTCATCCGCAACGCGCTCAGCCGCTTGCCGGCGGAAATTGCGCGGACGACGAATTATTACCGCAGCCAGCATGGAGGCAGTGCGCCGCGGCGCGTTTTGTTAGCGGGCGGTGGCGCCAATCTTCCCTATACGCTCGAGTTTTTCCAAGAAAAGCTGAACCTCCCGGTCGAGTATTTCAATCCGGTGCGCAACCTCGCCATCGGCAAGGGCATTGACCCTGCCGTCATCCAACGTGATGGCCACCTGATGGGAGAACTCGTCGGCCTCGGGCTGCGTGGCATTGGCAAGTCCGAAATCAACATCGACCTCGTCCCCGTGGTCGTCGAGCAAGCGCGCGCCGCCGATCTCAAAAAACCGTATCTCATCGCCGCTGCGGTTCTCTTGCTCGCGGGTATGGGCACTTGGGCCGTGTTTCAAAATGTCGCGGCCGCGACCGCTGCCGATCGGATGCGCACCATGGCGGAACAACGGGATGCTTTGGCACCTCTGGCGGTTGGCGTGGAAGCCCTGCTTAAAAAAGAAGCGCTTCTCAGTCAGGTGGCCAGTGCCTACACGGATGCGGAAGCCGACCATGTGTTCTGGATGGAGGTGCTCGCGGAAGTGCGCGGGGCTTTCGCCAGTGATGCGGTTTGGTTGACGGATTTTGAGCCAATCCACGGCTATGATCCATTGAAGGCTCTTGAACCGAAGTCTAGCAGCAATAAAGCACCTAACGGACTCGCCGTCGTCCGTCCTGAGTTTTTCGCCGTCCAGTATGGCGGGTCATCGCTGGCTGAAATTCAAGTCCAACAAGCTGAAACCCCAGGAAGGCCGACTGCCTCCAAGGCCCCTCCCTCCCGCATCACCGCAAATGCCATCCGAATCAGAGGCTTCTGGCGCGAAAATCCCAAAAGCCAAAACGTGGTTTCCGAACGGCTCAAGAATTTGCGCGATCAATCGACCCATTTCCGCTTCACCCTCAAAAATGCAAAAGGAGTCAGCGTCGTGCTCAGCGATGAGCAGATTCTGAGCATCACCTCGTCCGGTAAACCCGATGATCTGGGATTGCCTTTTGAAATCACCCTGCCATTGGCCCGTGAGGTCGCAATCCAATAACCGTTTTCAATCATTCGCCCATCTGATTTATGAGTTGGATCAAGGACAATACGTTTGCAGTTGCTCTCGGCAGCGCCACCCTCGTCGGGGTCATCCTGATTTCCCTCACGGGATTCAAAGGGGCGGCCCGTTACCAGCAAGCCAAGGACGATTTCGAGGCAGCTAAGGACGAGGCCTCCGGCTTCGAAGCCCTCCCGCTCTATCCGCGCCCGGAAAACCGCGACGGCAAAGGCAAAGCCCTCGAGGATTACCGAGCCGCCACGGAGTCGTTGCAAGCCGCCTTCGAGCGCTTCCGCCCGACCGATCTGAAAAATGTCTCCCCACAGGATTTCACTAACCAATTGAAGGCGGTCAACGCGGACGTCCGCAAAGCCTTTGACGACTCGGGCACCAAAGTGCCGGACCTGTTTTTCTGCGGCTTTGAAAATTACAAAACCTCGCTGATTCTCGGCAAGGCAACAGGCATCCTCACCTACGAACTTGGCGGCATCAAAACCCTCATGCTCGCCTTGGCCCAATCCGGTGCCTCCAGCCTTCAAAATTTCTATCGGCCGTCCCTCCCGGAAGAAGACGGTCGGGAATACGCAGTCCAAGAGTCTGACGTGGCCCGCCCTCTTCCCTTCGAAATGACCTTTTCCGGTCCTGAAAAAGCCGTGCGCGCCTTTCTCTCCGCAATCCTCAAACAAGAGAAACACTACGTCATCATCCGTTCCGTCGCCGTGAATAATTCCAAGAAAGATCCTCCACGCCTCGGCGATGCGAAGTTTGAAAAACCCACGACCAAATCCCCCTCTTCCATCGATGATATCTTTCCCAATGGCGGATTTGTCCTCCCCGGCGAGGAACCCAAACCCGCCGATAAAAAAGCCGCGCCAACCGCGCCAACC
>CAIYYV010000055.1 GCA_903930425.1 Akkermansiaceae bacterium
GCCACCACCGTCACCTCCGGCTATCTGGCGATCGGCAACAGCGCGGTCTCCAGCAGCAGCTCCTTGTCCCTCGCCGCAAACACCTGGTTGTTTCTCGGCATCAACGGCACGACTACGGTGAACAATCTCACGGGAGCGAGCACCGCATTGATCCGCTCTAATTTCAACATCAGCGGCGGCGACGGTGCCCGGACCTTGGAGGTCAACCAAACGGTCAACGGCGAGTTCGCGGGGTCCTTTGCACAAGGCAACAACCGCGTGATCTCGTTGACCAAAACCGGATCCGCGACTCTCACTCTCTCCAACACCACCAGCTACACCGGCCTCACCACGATTTCTAACGGAACTCTGCAAGCGACCAAGGCGGCGGCGCTGTCAGGATACGGCACGGCCAGCAAAGTGACGGTTGCCAACGCAGCCACCTTAGCGGTCAACTACGGCGGGGCGGCCGATTGGTCGAGTGCCGATGTCGATAGTTTGCTCACAAGCAATGGAGCCGGATTTGCAAGCGGTTCGAAGCTGGGTTTTGATACCACCAACGGGAGTGGCACCTATGCGTCTCACATTACGGTCACCAACCTCGGCTTGACCAAGACCGGAATCAACACGCTCACGCTTACGGGAACCAACACCTACGGCGGCATCACCGCTGTTTCTAACGGAGTGCTGCTCGTCAACGGATCGCTCACGGGTGCGGGGGCGGTCAGTGTTGCCTCCGGCGCGACTTTGGGTGGCACCGGCGCGATTGCCGGCGCGGTCACGGTCGATGGCACCCTCTCGCCCGGGGCGTCGGTCGAAAGCTTGGCCATCGGCGGGGACTTGACGTTCCATGCCGGTTCGTCACTCAAGTATGAAATGGATTCGAGCGCGATTTCCTCGCTTGCGGGCGACCTTCTCGTTGTCAGTGGCAACCTGAACCTCACGGGTCCGGTCGGCCTGACCTTGACGGATCTGGCCGATCCGAAAGTGGCGTTTGCGCAAAACACCACGCTTTCGCTGATCAACTATGCCGGCACATGGAATCATGGATACTTCACTTATTCCAACAACGAACTGTTAGATAACGAGGTGTTTACCGCCGGTCTCAACACCTGGAAAATCAGCTACAATGCTTCCTCCGGCGGCTTGAACTTTGCCACCGAGGCAACGCAGGCGCATTTCGTCAACCTCACGGCTGTTCCGGAACCCGGCAGTCTGTTCGCACTTGGTTGTTTGATTGGCTCCGGCGCGCTGCTCCGCACCCGCCGTCGGATTGCCTGATGCCGTCGCAAATCGTATTCACTTCAACGGGAGATGCAAAGATCCCGGCGCAGCCCATTCACCCCAAACGAACTGTCCCATTATGAAACCTCATTGCCATCGTTTTCTAACAACCCTCATTGCCATGACATTCGCCTGCGGCTCTGCCCTGAGCCGCGCGGCTGATATCATCAAGGACAACAACACGACCGCACTCATCACGGGCGGGAGTTTTTTGACGAATCCTATTCTGAATGATGGCACCGAAGTGGCGGTCTGGGATTCCACCGTGACAGGGACGAACACCACGCTGCTCGGGGGCAATCTCAATGTGTCGGGCATCCGCATCGCCAGCCCCGGTGGCGCGGTGGCCATCAGCGCAGGCAACACCCTGACTCTCGGGGCCTCCGGCATCGACATGTCTGCCGCCACCCAGAACCTGACGCTCAGTCCGAATCTCGTCATCGGCGCGGCCCAAAATTGGACGGTGAACGGCGGGCGCACCTTGACCGGCATCGCAGGCTCCACCACGTCGGTGGGCTCCGGCACCGGCAATCTCAACATGGTCCAATCCGGCACCGGCACTGCCACCATCGTTTTCAACCAGAACGGCAACGGCACCGGTTGGGCTGGCTACTCCGGGAACGTCACCGTGAATGCGACTGTCAAGGTGCAGAGCCAGGGCAACGCGGCTGCGGCATTCGGCACGGGCACTGTCACCTTGGCCGGCGGCACCATCGCCCAGAACAATGGCAGTTGGACCTGGGGCAACCCGATCGATGTCACCGCCGCCTCCGTGATCGGCACGGATTCATCCAACGGGCTGGGCCGCCTCTTAAAACTGCTCGGCGACCTCACCTCCTCTAACAGTTCCGGCCTGACCTTCACCAACTCCACCACAGGTGGCTCCAAGACCGACGATGTCGGCATCATCCTCGCCGGCGCGAATGCCTCGACCTACACCACGACCACTCTCTCGGCCAACACCCGCGTCCGGGTCGGTGGCACCGCCGATGCCACCATTGCTTCACCTGGTGCAAATGCCGGCACACGCGGCAGCCTCGGCTCTGGCGATGTGACGCTCTCCGCGACCACCTCCGAACTCGCCTTCACCCGCACCGACGCGCACACCGTCGCTAACAGAATCACCGGCAGCGGCACCGTGGTGATCGGCGGTACCACCACGGCCATGGCCGGCACCAGCACACAGGTCGTCACCCTCTCCGTGGCGAGTGATTACACGGGAGCCACCAGCGTCAAGAGCGGTCGCTTGAACCTAACAGGTTCGCTCACCTCGGCGGTGACCGTGTCTTCCGGAGCGAAGATTTCGGGCACCGGAAGCACTGGACTGCTGACCCTGAGCAGCGGCGGCGGGCTCGCACTGGCAGGCGGCACCACCACCACCAGCATCACCACCGCGAACGGTGTGACCTTCAGCGGTTCCAATACGGCCACCTTCCTTTCCACCCCGGTTGCGGACACGGTCTATGATGTTTTCACCTATGGCACCGGCACGGTGACGACTCTGTCCAACCTCACGATTCCGTATCGGGGAACACTTGCCGACAATACTCTCAACCAAAAATACACTTTTACCGCCGGTGAATTCGGGGCCACGCGCACTTGGAACACCACCACCGGCACTTGGGCCGTAAACACCGACACTAATTTCATGGAGAGCGATCAGAAGTTCTACGCCGCCGATCATGTCGTCTTCGGCGACATTGCCTCGGATGCGGCGGTCACCCTCAGCGGGGTAATCCTTCCTGGCTCGGTCACGGTCAGCAACGCCGCCAATGCCTACACATTCAGCGGCATCGCCATCGACGGTGCGACCTCACTCACAAAGTCCGGTGATGGCACCCTGGCACTCGCAACCGCAAACACCTACAGCGGCGGGACGACACTGAACGCGGGAGTCGTGCAACTCGGAAGCAACACCGCGTTGGGATCGGGATCGCTGGCCTTCAACGGCGGCAAACTGAGTTCGAATTCCGCCACCGCGCGGTCGATCGCAAATGCCATCATCGTCGGCGGAACCGTGACACTGGGTGATGCCACCAACACGGGC
>CAIYYV010000056.1 GCA_903930425.1 Akkermansiaceae bacterium
CGGGCGCGTCGCCAATTTCATCAATGGCGAACTCTACGGCCGCGTCGCCGAGGGCGTGCCATGGGCCGTCAAATTCCCGCTGTCCTTGGGTGAAGAACCCGCCGAGGTCCAGAGTGCCGCGTGGCAGGCCTGCACCCGCTTGGATCCGCGGCTTGCGCAGGAGGATTCATTGAATGCCTTGGTCACCGTGGCACGCGATAACCCCCAAGTCTCACAAACTCTGGGAAATTTCCTGCCGCCGCGCCACCCCTCCCAGATCTATGAAGGCCTGTTAGAAGGGGCACTGTTATTCTTGATCCTATGGGTCGTGCGGATGCGTTTTCCGAAAGCGCCGGACGGCTTGTTGACCGGCCTGTTTTTTGCGCTTTACGCCGTGTTCCGGATTGTCAGCGAGCAATTTCGGGAACCGGACGCGCCGAGCATTGGATTTCTGACGAAGGGGCAGTTTTTCTCGATGTTTTTGTTTTTGTTTGCCGCCGGTTTTTTCTTTCACGCGTGGCGCGGGCATTCTGCCCGCCGCCTGTGATCGCCAAGGGATTTGGGAGGTTTATGGCCCGACCACGCGACTCGTGGTTTCTCCATCGCTGAATCGAGTCCGTAAAAAATCCCCGGTCTCGATGCCGGCCGCGGATCTCAGCACCTTGCCATCCGCGCCGAAGGTGATGGAAAACCCCCGCTGAAATGCGGATTCGGGGCCGAGCGCGCGCAGCAGACCGCGCAGGCGGATGACTTGTGAATGGAGGCGATCCAATGGGTCCTGGCCCGCCCGTAGCAGCCGCAGCTGAAGGTTGGATAGATAATGAAGGCGCCGTTCTAACACAAATGCCGGATGCTGTGCCCGGTGACTGGTGCGTGCCGCGTTCAGGCAAACCGTCGCAGTGTCCATGGCCGACCGGGCGGCTTGTGCAAGCCGGGCGCGTGCGGTGTCGACCCGTTGCATCGGCTCGCGCAGTAGTTTTTCTCCGTCTCGTTGGAGGGCGCTGCGTTTGAGCGCATCCATCGCGAGGCGCGCCTGGGTCAAGCGATCGGCGGTGAGTCGGTCAAGGCGCCTGCGCCAATGTGCGAGTCTGGCTAACAATTCCGTGCCATCGGGCACGGCGAGTTCGGCGGCAGCGCTTGGGGTGGGTGCCCGGAGGTCCGCCACAAAATCCGCGATGGTGAAATCGATTTCATGACCGACGGCGGAGATGGTAGGGATCGGGCAAGAGGCGATGGCGCGAGCGACCCTTTCTTCATTAAAATTCCAGAGGTCCTCGATGGATCCGCCGCCGCGGCCGATGATGAGGACATCGCAGTGTGGATAGCCGAAGGCCTTTGGGCGGCCGAGTTTTTCGATGGCCTGGGCGATTTCGATTTCCGCGCCGCGCCCTTGGACGCGCACGGGGAAGAGGACCGGTTGGACCCAAGGTGCGCGGCGAGTGAGCCCATTGAGGATATCCTGCAAGGCGGCGCCGGTGGCGGAGGTGATGATGCCGATCACTCGGGGAAATCGTGGGATCGATTGCTTGCGGGAAGCATCGAACAAACCCTCGGACTGCAGTTTGCGTTTCAGCGCCTCGAAGCGTGCTTGCAAGTCGCCGGTGCCGGCGCGCTCGGCCTTTTGCACGATGATTTGCAATTGCCCTCGTGCCTCATACACGCTGGTTTCGGCAAACACGCGGACTTTAGCACCATCCTCAAGCGCGTCCGCGCCAAGCCGCTTGCGGGCCCCGAACATCGCGCATTGAATCTGTGCCCCCTCGTCCTTGAGCGAAAAATACCAATGCCCGCTGCCCTGTTTTTTCAGGTTGGAAACCTCACCTTCCACCCATACTTCGCCCACTTGTTGCTCCAGCGCCTGCTTCATCCGCCGCAATAATTGTGTCACGGACAGCGCCTTCTCTGCCACGGGTCCCGGTTGCGCAAATAAATCCACGCCCCAAACTCGCAGCTCAGCCAGAATTTTCGAGCAGGAAAATTCCGCTCACTACCAACTGATGCCTCGCGTGCCGTCTAGGCGCCGGGAAGCTCGATGAATCCTTCCAGCTTGCGGATACGGGTCGGGTGGCGCATTTTGCGCAAGGCCTTGGCCTCGATCTGGCGGATCCGCTCGCGCGTCACTTGGAACTGACGCCCCACTTCCTCGAGCGTGCGGCTGTAGCCATCCTTGAGGCCGAATCGCTGCTCGAGCACTTCGCGCTCACGCTCGGTGAGCGTATCTAACACATCCTTGATCTTCTCCTTGAGCATCGAAAATCCGGCTTCTTCCATCGGATTGTCGGCGGACTTGTCTTCGATGAAATCACCGAATGAGGTGTCATCCGAATCGCCCACCGGGGCTTGAAGCGAGATCGGTTGCTGGGCCATTTTGAGCACGGCGCGGACGCGTTCGACGGGGAGGTGGATTTCTTCGGCGATCTCCTCCGGCGACGGCTCGCGGCCGTATTCCTGGACGAGTTGTTTTTGCACGCGCATCAACTTGTTGATCGTTTCGATCATGTGCACCGGGATGCGGATCGTGCGGGCCTGGTCGGCAATGGAGCGGGTGATCGCCTGGCGAATCCACCATGTGGCATAGGTCGAAAACTTGTAGCCACGGCGGTATTCAAATTTTTCGACGGCCTTCATCAGGCCCATGTTGCCTTCTTGGATGAGGTCGAGAAACGAGAGTCCGCGGTTGGTGTATTTTTTGGCGATGGAAATGACGAGTCGCAGGTTGGCCTCGACCATTTCAGTTTTTGCTCGGAGTGCTTCCTTGAGCCAATGGCGGAGGTTTTTATTCGTTTGTTCGAAGCTCTCCTGGGTGTGCCACAGCCGTTGTTGGAGTTCGCGCAGTTTGGTTTGGAATTCCTTGTCGTCTGGGAATGACTGGAGTTTGCGGCCATATTTCCAGAATTTCTGCATATATTCGTCGACCTGTTCGCAGAAGTCCTCGACGACTTTTTGTTTGTAATAGAAGCGGATGAACACGCGGTTGAGAGTGAGGAGGTTTTTCTGGAACTCTTCCTCGAGTTTCTTTTTCCCGCGCGGGTTTTTGGTGCAGAGTTGGCGGAAATACGCGTCATTTTCCTGGTGGAGCTGCTTTAACTGATCGCACAGTTTTGGCAGGCCTTTCATATACCGTTCGCGCGATTCGATTTTTTTATCGAGGATGACCCGGTCGAAGCGTTCCTTGCCCTTGTTGAGTTTGTCGGCGAGTTCGAGATACAAGTCGGTGACGAAGCCGAAGAGATGAAGGTGGCGGGCCACTTCGATTTCCGCGTCCTCGATGCGTTTTGAAATTTCCACTTCTTGCTCGCGGGTCAGCAGTGGCACCTGGCCCATCTGCTTGAGATACATCCGCACCGGATCGTCGAGGATGTCGAGTTTCTGGTCCGCCTTGAGGTCTTCTTCTTCACCGTCGCCTTCGTCGCGCTTCTTGTCCTTGTAGCGGTCCACCTCGGAAGCGTCGATGATATCGAACTCCATGTTGCGAAGGCGCTCCATGATGGCTTCCACATCGTCCGGATCCACCAAGTCGTTAGGCAGGATCTCGTTGATGTCGTCATAAGTGAGATAGTCTTGCTCCTTGGCCAGTTTGATGAGCTCGCGGATTTTCTCCTGAATTTCAGGAGTGTCGATCCGGCGCTTGGGGGCATCTGGGGACTTGCCCAATTTGGCGGCTTTGGTCAAACCCTTGGCGTCCACAACTGCCTCGCCAACTTTGGGCGCTTTCGAAACTTTGGGCTCCTTGGGCTCTTTGGGCTCTTTGACTGCCGATGCCACACCCGACTGAACTTTGGAAGGAAGAGCAGTCTTCTCTAACGTTTTTTCGGATAGCTTGGTGGCAGGCTTCACCGCAGGCATCGCGGCAGGCTTCGCGGCAGGCATCGCGGCGGGCTTCGCGGCGGGCTTCGCGGCAGGCTTCGCGGCAGGCTTCACGGCGGGCTTCACGGCTGGCTTCACGGCGGGCTTCACGGCGGGCTTCACGGCGGGCTTCACGGCGGGCTTCACGGCGGGCTTCGCGGCAGGCTTCACGGCGGGCTTCACGGCGGGCTTCACGGCGGGCTTCACGACCGGCTTCGC
>CAIYYV010000057.1 GCA_903930425.1 Akkermansiaceae bacterium
GTGACCGCGCCTGTTATGGCGCGGAAATCTCAGGAACAGCAAACCGTCACCAATCTCAACCTGGCTTCAATGTGACCGCGCCTGTTATGGCGCGGAAATAGCCCTCTTGCGAAGGCGGCTTAAGAGTAGAGTTATTGGGCCGGCATTGCGAGAGGTATCTAGAAAAAGGGTCTAGCGTGTCCGCCAATCAACGGATTGGCAGCACATAACCGTTTGAATGTCAAAGAGCGCGAGCGGGTCCCGGAAAACCGTGAGGCTGGAGCCTCTCGATTGCCGGGAGACTCATTAGATAATCTGAGAGCGCACGGTTGGCGACCATGATTTTCCCAGGCAGGAAAGGTTGGCAGTCCACTCCGACTCGTCGGGGCCGATGTCGATCACGAGCAACTGGTCTTCCTGCTGATGGATGATTTCCGTGGCGCTGGCACTGAGGCGTTTGACTTCCATCAGCGTCAAGGAGCACAAGAACACGCTGTATTGGACGTGTTCGCCGTGATCTTTGAGGAGCTCAAAGAGTTTCGTGCGGCGTTTGTCTTCGGCCACGTCATAGGAGCAGAGATATACCCGACGGTTGTTGGTCAGCGCACGACGGGCCATGGCAGTGTGGGGATGTCGCCGCGAAGCAACCGGACGAGCAGGCGGGCTTGGATGCGCAGGATGGTGCGCCACGAGCAGCGATAACCAAATTCCGGGTGGGTATAGATTTGGTCGAGCCGTTGTTCCCAGGCTCGCAACAGGGCTTTTTTGGCGGCAGGTTTCATCGCACAACCGTTAGAATTGGTTTCAAAATCGCGCGGTTTCACCATGCCGGTGTTGATGGCAGTGATGACCACGCTGTCGGCGATGATCGGTCGGAAAGGTTCCATGAAATCCAGCGCCAGGGCGGGTCGGCCGTGGCGCGGGCGGTGATAGAGCCCCCACCATGGGTCGAGGCCTTCGCTCCACAGCGCCACCAGGCACTCTTTGACCAACAAGGCATACGTGAAGGATAACAAGGCGTTGACGGGATCCTTGGGCGGGCGGCGGTTGCGGGTGGTGAAATCGAAGTCCGGCAGCTCACCGGTTTTGAGCATGCTGGAAAATGCGGCGAAGTAGTAGGAGGCGGCCTGACCCTCCCAGCCTAACAACCAATCGGGTGACAGGGGCGCACCGGAATCGGTGGTGGGATCGAGGGTTTTGAGGTGGGCGGCCATCGCTGCCACACAGCGGTCCTTGGCCTCCCCGCTGCCATTGCGCAGAATGAGCGCCCGCTGGTTGGCCGCCTTGGCGTGAACCAATGGGAGGGTGAAGCGGCTGCATTGGCGCGGATCGGCGGCGGCCGCATATTGGGCGGCGCGTGAGTAGGCATTCTCGATGCCCATGCCGTGGCTGAGACCATGGAACCAGGCACCGGTGGAGAAATGGACGATGGGCAGGCCCTTGTCCATCAAGAGATGCATGGCCTGTGCAGAAATCTGGACGTTGCCAAAAAGGACCACCTGGCTGGTATCGATGAGCCGGGTTTCACCAATGCTTTCACCGTCCTTAATTACCGTTAGACGCTCGCCGGTTTTTCCGATGCGTGCACCCTGTTCCTGCACATAAAATGGCGTGGCGCGGTCCCGTGCCGGATACAGACGGCGTGGATCACTGCCGACGTCCGCATTCTTGCCATTGGCGGAGGCCCTGAGCTCGCGGGTTTCATCGGGCAGGCAAATCCCACACAGCGAGCATCCCCAACATTTAGGGCTGTCTTCTAACGGATCTGGCATCTCAGTGGCCGAGCGCCCGTCCCTCACGGCTTGAATGGTGGCGCGCGTCTGGCGTTCCAATTCCTCATCAAAATCCACTCGCACCCGTGTCCGGCTTCCGACGAAATACACATAGCCATGCTCGCTGCGGTAGCCGTGCTTTCGAAGCAAGAGCGCCTGGGCCATGAGTTGGGCCCGCTCGGGTGGATAAGTTCTTAAAGGCACCGCCGGAACACGCCCGCGCTTGGTTTCCACAGGGATTGCCTCGCCGCCTTCGGGATCGCACGACACCAAATCAAGCTTGCCCATCAGCCCCAAATCCTCGTCGGCCAGAGACACGCTGCGCGCGATTTCCGGCGGGTCGTCCCCTGCCGGATCCGTTGCGGGCTTTTCAGAATCCGCCATTTCTGGCAGAAGCTGGTCGATGCGGTCCACACGGCGGTGAAGCGCCTTACCCTCCAATGTATAACTGTTCTCCTCCCAGCGTCCCTCCACATACATCAGATGATAAAGCCGCGGGCAGAACGTGTAGCGGTTTACCATGTCCACGGTGCACCAGTCTTCAGGCAGGCTGCTGGAAAGTTGGTTGCCCATGGAGGTCAGAGGTCAGAGGTCAGAGGTCAGAGGTCAGAGGTCAGAGGTCAGAGGTCAGAGGTCAGACGGGCGCAATGTGGGGCCAAGAGGGGCACGGGCGGCCCGCCCGTGATTCAAATTCACGCCCTATGCTGCCGTTGAAAAACAGAAACGGCGCGGAGCGGTTGAGGTGACAGAGAAACGCCAGGGCCTCCGTCAAGCTTAGGACTTGACGGAATCTTTCTTCCCAGACGCGGCGGCACGTTGCGTGAGTTTCCGAATTAAGGCCGTGTTGCGCGCCACCTCGTGCGCACGCTCGCTGGTTGAGGCGGACGACAAACTCCCAGTCCCAGTTTGCGAGAAAAGCGGCTCGGCTTTGTAGCGGTGATGGTGCGCCTCCACGCTCTCCAGCACGTCCTCCGGACGGAGTTGCGCCAACAGGTCGGTGCGGAGTTTCATCGCTCATATTATAAGGAGTCTTTGCGGAGTGACAAGCATGTGTCGACCCCGGGGACTGCGGGAGGGGTGCGGCGGTTGAACAAGATTGCCAAGGCGGAGCGTGATGGCAAGTGGGCGGCGGTAAGATATGGGGGTCAAGTTATACAGGGAAGCAGAGGCCCATGCCGAAATGGGAGGAATGCCCCAAAGAGATCGGCCCCGGAATTTCTCTGGGAAAGGTGATTTTGAATGCGCCGCTAAGACGTTTTCCGCCGTCGTCGCCTTGTTTTTGTCGGAAGCGTTGGAATTCAATCGGTCGGTGACGACGGCTTCCCAAACGGAAGACCCCATTTTCCTCCAACTCTTCAATTATTATTGCGTCTAACGGAATGTCTGCCAAATCGACTCTACCCTCCAACAAACGAGCTATATCTTCGCGAAGTCTTGCGGTAACAAAGGCTACATGTGATGATAGTTCACCCGGACAGTCACGCTTGCTGCCGCGTTTTTTTGGATGGCGGTGGCAAAGGTAAGGGGTGACGGTATTCCAGACGGAAGAGCATTTGGTGGGACCATGTTTTGAAACTTCTCCGAGCATGCCAAATCCGAGAAGAAGCACTCCGAGCGGATGCCCGGAATCCGAACGTTCCTTGCTTTTGATTTCGCGCAAAGCATTCAGAGCGCGTAGTTCATCTGTGCCGAATCCAGCCGCAGCGACTATAGTTAGATGATCCAACCGACCGTCGCCGTCTTCATCAGTGGGAAGGTAATAGGCGTGGTCGTGTGTTGCCATCACCTGTCCTTCGTTCGTTTTGCCAGAGAAGACTTCAGACATACCCCGGACACCATCACGCCGCTCCAACTGTCTGCCAAAAATGCCCATTAGATTGCGGCGGGCAGCCTCCGCTACGGGTAGCGTTTGCGTGACTAATGGCAACACTGGGGAATCAAGCGCGAAACGCGCTACTTGCGGGCAAACTTGGATTGACCGGGTGCGCGTGGGCGCGGAAGTGACTTTGAAACAATCGGCATTTCTAGAGTATCGAACCCAGCGACTGCCAGGGGCCTCCGCCCATCTCTCTGCATGAAGCCACAAGGTCTCGCCGCAGAGCCTCCAATCAGGATCATAGTATGCGATTTTCGAGTTGGCTTGTTTAATCTCGTTGACGGATGAAAATGCAGACGAGGGATCAGGGCAAAGAACCCTTACGATCTCGGTGTTTTTGTCTGGAGCGCGGGTGCCGAGTTGCCGACAGTTAATTTCTGAAACCCGCTTCTCAGCCTCGCAATCATCCAATAGTCTCATCTCGCACCATGATTCAGCCCGTCCCAGATAGCCGACATGGTGCAACCAATCGGCCAATACAGACCGCTCTTCCGCTAAGAGAGTTGCGTCCGGCCAGCACACCAGCACCTCCGTAGCGCTTGGCAGAACGACAAATGTGTCGAAGACAAGGGTTGTATGCCCGGGCCCT
Source organism: Akkermansiaceae bacterium (assembly GCA_903930425.1). GTDB lineage: Bacteria > Verrucomicrobiota > Verrucomicrobiia > Verrucomicrobiales > Akkermansiaceae > Luteolibacter. Next base: position 4,217 of record CAIYYV010000057.1, read on the forward strand.
TTCTTATCCCATGGCATGTAGTGGCGTGTATGCGCAACTGTGGCCGAAGGCAAAGCAAAGTCAGGCAACTCAGCCAGCTTGCGCAAAATGCGCTCGGCCAAATCGTCGCTGATATTCGGACATTTCGTTTTCCAGGTGGCGACAAGGCTTCTCAGAACCCGCCACGGAGATGGCGGCCATTCCGGCACACCTTCATTCACATGCCTTCCCCACTGGGTGGCATGGAATCTCCCGGTGAGAAGTCTAATGGATATGGCAGTCATGATCAGTCGGCAGCTGAGTTTTCCTCTGTCTTTTCATCATCGGAATTTAATTGGGCTTCCAATAGATCGGCGAATATAGTTTTGGCTTCTTGGTTGCCTTTAAAAAGCTCCTCTCCCAATACATCCGCCAAATATTCGTAACCTATTTCTTCCACTAACGAACTCTTAATCGTGAGTATGGATTTATTTAAGGATGTTAATTTATCCTTCTTTCTGGCATCGCTGATGTCAGGCTGTGCAGAGATCGTTTTAATATCTATTTTTATGTCCTTCGCTTTGAACTTGAATTCGGAAATGACAACTTTCGGGGAAAACAATCCTTCCTCAAGACATTTCTTTATAAGAGCTTTGCTCTCAACTTGGCACACCTCTTCTGTGGGAACGGAGAAGTCCTTCTCGGGTTTCGTTGTCGTGATGCCCCCTGCTTCCAAATCACATGCTGCCCTCAGTCTCAGACCTCGATTCAAAAATCGCCGGATTTTAAGAAGCGAAAGCACGACAAGAAGCCTCTCCGCAGTTTCGGGAAGACCATAGCTTCTGATCAAGTCCAAGTCTAAGTTGAAAAACGCCACGATTTTTTCAGCGACAAACTCGGAGCGGTGAAACGGCACATTGCCAAATCCATCATCAGCCTTAAGTCCCATAGTTTTTGGTGATGGCAAGACCTTGTCAACTTTGACTCCACCACTTTCCGCACAATTCACGTTGGTTGCCTCAACGAATCCCGATAGTGCGCGAGTTACACGCAATCTCCCATCCAGTTTTTCGAGAAATACGCCGTGGATGAGGCTGCATGGATCGTACCAGAAGATAGCGTCGGTGAGCTTTTTCCGGTTTAATATACCTTTTGCTGACGATGCAGAATCGCCGTTGTCAGCTTTCCCCTTCTTTGATTTCGACTTGGGAACTGGAATACCGATTCGGGCGCAAAAATCCTTCCGGAAACTAGCCGCACGCTCATTATCGTCTCCTTTCCATAAATACGGTGAGTTCAGTCGGTGAAACTCATTAACAGTATTTGTCACGCCAAGGTGACCGCAATCGATTCGCACGTAAGGAAGTCCATTGAGGTCATCTATCCAATCATCGTTCGACTCGTCCCAAATTGCCATTTCCAGTCGATTGGCGACGGATTGTGCGGACTCGACGAGGAGCTTCTTGGTGCCATCCGGCAAGGTGTAAAGAGCGGCCCCCAAATCCGCGAAGCCGGTTGCCTGGAATCGTTCTCCCTGGAGGGGTTTAAGGGTGGCTTCCAGCAGCAGGCGCGGCTGGCTCTTCAATGCGGTATAGTCAATGGACATGGTATGGTATATTCTAATGGTTGGTGGTTATGGGTTCAAGAATCCTGATATTGCTTCTCTCTGAGCACTTGTTTTTTGAGCGACGACGCGCCGAAATCGGAGATGGGAATGAGAAGGGCTGCGGCGAGCACCCGACTTTCGACAGATGAGCTAACACATTCCAGCCACTCTCCGTCTCGTGATGGAAAACCCTGCATGGGAAAGGGTTTGGGCATGAGACTTCGACCACGGAGCAATCTGACTGCCCGCTGACAGGCATCCGCCGTTCGATCTGCACGGAGCAGTCCGAGGATGCCAAGATTCAGACGCAATGAGTCAAGCTCATCCAATTGTTGGACAGATGGCGTGTGGAAGAGGAGTTTGAGCAGGCTGTAAGCAACTGGGAGAATCACGGCGTTTTCTTGCGGATAGTTCGCCGTTGGGCTGAGGGTGCGCCGATACTTCCAGGTCGCGCAAAGTGACAATCCCCAAAGAAGCTCCTCAATCCGCGTCTCATCAAGATTCCCGGCAAGGAATTCACCGATGTCAGCGAGGGTGGCGCGGTGGGATGATGTGAGTGCGGTAGTCGAATCACCGACTTTGTCTGCATCCATCACCCGCCGATACAATACCGCCGATAGATTCGTCACAAGATCGGCACCCGACCACACTGCGGAATGACTGTTCTCCGCCCAGCCATATTGCCGTCCCTTTGCTTCCGCCGCCTCGAGGTTGAGACGAATGCTCCCAAGCTCCTTGTGTGAGATGGATGCCAAGGCCAATGCAATTCCAAATTCCGGGCTGTGATCGTCCGTAGCGGCGACCCATGCCGATGACAGAGCAGCCAGCGGGCGGAGTCCTTTTGCGTCCACACGGAATTTTGGCGCACTCGCAACCAAGTGTTCGGCTTGTCCAAGCGTGATTAGAATCCGTTGAAACCGCGCCTTATCATTTCCGTTGTCTCCGTATTGGCAGTAATCGAAAATGCTCCGTTCGATCTCCCTCAAGGCGGCACGGAAACGGGCCGGCGCTTTGTCTCCACATGCCCGTCGGAAACCAGAGAGCCAGTTATCAATTTCACGAAGCAGAGCAGCATCGTTTTTCGCGGCGACCTCGAATTGGCCGAGTGGAGTGGCCATGACACCTGCTCTAATATGTTCGTCGAAGGAGAATCGAACGAATGACTTTATCCCGCGGTCAACACCAAGTCCGGCTATCGCCCTAGAGAAATCCACACCGCTTTGCACTTGTTTACCTCTCAGTTCTGCGCGTCCTTCTCCAAATAGAAGTTTTATCTCTCCCAAGGAAGAAGCGCGTTCCCACAATGGAAGCCATAATTCTCCCTTGCCTTTCTCTGTTTGGGAATCCTGTAGCATCGAATTGCCGACGGCAGACGGACTTGTAGTAAATGGAAATACCGCTTTTGAATTACCGGTTGTGGCCAGTTTTTTGTTGCTTGTGCCGGACAGCAGCAAACATCCTTCCAGCAACAAAATAAAGTCCCATGGATTGATCATCGACTTTCCTTCAGTCCCTTGTGTCGCATTCGCTCCGCCATTTCTGCCTGGCGCAAATTGACCTACGGTGGTTTGAACCAGATTGACATTGTTGGCATCAAATAATGAGGCATGGAGCCATTTCATGCTATTCTGATCCTTAAACACAAGAAGCACGTTCTTGATGAAATTGATCGATAGTTCCAGTTTTCCAACATTTCCGCCAGTTCCGAGGTATGGCGCGTAACTGAATTTGCTAGACATATAGACCGCGCATGAATCAAACCATTGAAGAAACCCATCTGGCATGTGATTCCTCACGGAAAGAAGAAGTTCATCCTTTTTCATATCCGGGCTAGTACGCTTCATGTTGTCAACTTCACGAATGGCATTTTGAAAATTCGCTAGGCGTGGATCGTTTGAACTTCGGATATGAGCAATGGCCATCACGTCTGCACCTTTTTCCTTTTCGAATCCTCCGGCCGCATTCCAAGGGCTGAGAATGGGAGATGGTTGATAGCGTGTGGCAAAGAACTCTACGATCTGATCTTGCGTGAGATGCGTGTGCAGGCAAAAGACATTGTTCTTCCAAAAGCCTCTGGCGTTGGGGTCGAGTCCCTGCCCGACGATGATGCGTAGCACCCCAAGCGCCTTGAGATAGTTCATGAGCGGTTCGGGGGTGCAGGCGTGGAATTCGATTACTGGCATGGTCATCAATCCGTTAGGTGTTTGTTGCCCAGGCGTTTGGATTTTGTTTCTGGCAGGGCTTTGAAGTTTGTCTTCGTGGAGATTCTGGTTCCGCTTTGGGATTCGAGATCGCGGCGGGCGTTGCCGGCGACGGCACCACCATCCTTGGCGGCTTGCTTGTTTTGGGGAAATCCTTGGGTATCGCGCTTCTTGGCGATTTCAGTGGTGGAGGCCTCGCCGAGCATGGTGAAGATGAGTTCCAAATCGGTCATGTGGTCGCGGAGATTTTCCTTGGGATTGGAGAGAGCCTTGAACTCCTTGTATTGCGCTGGAGTCATGCCAAAGGTGGCTTGGCTGATCTCAGAAGTTAGAATGGCGAATTCCTTCTGTTCCTTGACCCCGCGTTTTTTCCACTCATCGGTGAGTTCGTCGCGGACGGCGATGCCGCGCAGGCGTTTTTCGATCCATTCTTCCGAGTAGCCTTTTTGTTCGTAAATCCCACGCATGCGCCTGGCGGCGAGTTCGGGATTCTCAATTTCCTAAAGACGCTCATAGCCAACCTTTGCCAGCCAGCGTTTGAAGGGCTCGGCCTTGGGGGATGGGATGGATTGAATGAGGCGCAGAAGTTGTTCGGTGTTGGCTACATCCGTCAGCCGTTGCTTGCCGTCGGCGGCGGTCATTTTCAAACCGTTACAAATTGTAACGGTTTCATTGCCCTCATCCTTGAGGCGTTTTTTTATGACCCGCCAATATACTTGGGGGTTCGGACTGTCAGTAAGGATGGCCATCACATCGACGATGGCAAAATACCATTTTTCTTCCGTGGCATTCCAAGCTCTGCGGACTTGTTTTTCTTCAAAGAGTGTGATGGAGGACATGGGATTGAATTTCAGGGGTGTTGGGCGGAAGCCCGTTGATCCGCGGCGCGGAGCAGGGTTTCCCAGAAGGCGAGGCGAAGCGGACCGATGTCTTTGGAATCCCGCAGTTTTAACATTCGCTCCGCCCAGCTTGGCTGATTTTCAAACGGCGGTTGTTGACAAAGTCCGATTTCCATCGGTTCCAACGATAGCATGAGGGTTGGTGAAACCACTCCATCACCCAGATCTACTTCGTCCAGCATATCACCATCCCAAACTCCCCGGGCGAATCGTTTGGTCATGTCTTGTGGTGGAATTTCATCGGGCAGTGATCGAATGGAAAGGCGGACCTTCCCGTGGTGGGCGGCGACCAGCCATGCCACGAGGTTGCGCAAATCATCGGGAATGCGGTCCACCGCCGGGTGAAGGATGGCAAGAGCGGAGGCGAGTTCGTGCCGGAAATAGGTGCGGTGATTTGGGTCGCTCTTGTCACGGGCATTCCGCCATGCGTCTTTCGGGGCTTTGGCAAATGGCATATGGGATGACGAAGCGACACTTGTTAGGAATTCCGGTTTGATTTTAGCCGCAAACGCGGGATGGGCTTTGCCTAGGTCGTGCCACCTTGCGGCGATGGGAAGGGCGGGTTGGACAGTTCCGGTTTTATCGAGGATGCCCCTTAATTCCTGATAGACGTGGTTGGTGTGCCCGGCGATGGATTGCCATGTGGCAGCGGAAGCGGCGTCTCCATCGTTTGATTCGCTTTTTTCCGCAGCTGCCACCGCAACGGGTTCAACGGGTTTTGTGATTTGCGGATTAAATCCCGTTACAGACGCATATCCGCCCACATGACTTGGCAGGAGGTAGATTTGGCCGGGGATTAGAACATACTTGCCGTATTCTTTCGGAACCGTATCCCAACAATTGTCAAGGTGATCCCAACGCCACAACTGAATCCTGGCTTTTTCAATCCAATCCTTGGCGTCCCTGATGGGAGCGTTACAAAGCTCTTTCCGTTGTGGAGCGGGAAATCCATCTGTTGACGGTTGATGGTTTTTCTCCGATCCCTCCCAGGCGCGCCAGAAAAGGCTGATTCCTGTGTCCTCGATTTCGCGAACCCAACGGTCAATGTCGATGTCCTGCCCTGCCAGATCCGGCGTGGTATCGAAAAGATCGAGGAAGTCTCGACGCCGGATGATGTGTTTGGAAGCCGGTTTGTCGCATTCCGGCATGGCGATTCCAGCTAGATTGGCGGGTGATGCATTCGCACCGTTGCTGATTAACTCATCAATCAAGCGGTTGGCTTCTTTCAATTGATCCTCATTGTAGGGAGCGGGCTTCTCTGGGGTGATGAGGAAAACCTTGGCATCTTGTTCCGTTCCGCGCCGATTGCATCGACCGAAGCGCTGCACCAGTGAGGACCACGGAGCGATTTCGGTGAACAGCGTGGAGGCCGACAGGTCAACCCCGGCCTCAACAATCTGGGTGCTGATGGCAATTCGGTTTTGATTCTCAGATTCGATGAGTGCAGCAAGCTGTTTGGCGCGGTCATTGGGACGGAACTGTGAGTGGAGTAGGATCGGAGCGACAGAGGCAGATAGGGATGCTTGCTGTTTTGTGATCTCCGCATGGAGTTCCTTGGCCTTTTTGACCGTATTCACGACGACGAGCGTGAGTCCGTTTTGATTTCTGGATTCTGATAGAATTTCGGCGCAAAGTTTTTTCACCTCGACGCTCGTGTACTGGCTGCGTTTCAAGGTCTTGCTGGCTTCACACAGTCGGATGACTCGGTCGGACTTGATGTCGGTGACCTCCAATTCAATGGGCTTGCCAAGAGACGCTGACTTGAAATCCACAGTTTCCAACCATGCTGGGTCATTAGTCGCGCTCATCCACCATGTGTAGCAGGGCTTGGTTGTGCCGAACGAGTCGCGGAACGCCGCAAGCTGAGCGGTTGTGGGCAGGCCCGCGCCCATCAACTGCACTTCATCGAATACCCACAGGCAATCGTTATTCAGCATGCCGTAGTGCATCGGCCATCGGAAGCGACTCATGCCATAACCGCGGTTCAAGGCTCGACTCAAGAGCATGTCCTGAGTTCCAATCAGGATAGCATTCTCCTCTGGGTAGAGATCCCAGTTCGTCGCGTCTTCACCTCCCATGAGCATGTGCAATCCGACTTTTCCGGAATGGTTATTACTGCCGCCGTCCCAAAGAATCCCGAGTTCGTTGAGCCAATTCTCTGCCACCGAGAACGTTTGTTCGACGAGCGTGCGCATGGGCAGACAGTAAACTAGACGGCTCGGGAACCCAGAGTTGCCTAAGTGGACACGGTTCCAAAGCCAAGCATGGATGACAGCGGCGGTTTTTCCCATACCGGTTGGAATTGAAAGTAGGCGGCTTTCGCATGCCGACTCCGCAAGCACTTGCTGATAGGAATAAGGACACAATTTCGTGCTGGTTTTGAAGAATAGAGGGAAGTCCATGGTGGGATGATTATGAATTTTTCTAATCGAAGCGTTGTGTCAGAGGCGGGCTGAAGCCCGCGCTCCGGACTATTTCTTGCGGGTGGTTCGTTTAGCGGCTTCCGGCAGGGCTTTTTGGAATGAGAGCGGGCTGGATGATTCTGAGGAAAGCTTCCGTGATGGTGGCCATGGCGTGGTTAGGTGGTGGGGATGGCACCCATTATTGGCAATGCTTTATCTGACAGGTGGCGTGTCGAGCAAATTCAATAGAACCGGTTTAGTAATCCGGGATTTCAAATCACCCATCATTCGCCGGGCTGCTGGCGCGGACGGGGAACGCGTTAGAGATGGAACGCATGCGGTCCGACCGAAACGATTGAGCATCAAGGTGATTTCTCTTTTCATGATGGATTGGGGGGAGTGGTTAGTGCGTGGGTGAGCGCGATGGTTTTGTAGAGATTGAATAAACGAGTCAATAGAAAAAGACGATGCAAGCGAATATTATTTATTTCGGATTTGCAAAGGTTTTCATAGCGGGGTCCGACTCGCATCGGAACAATCCGTTAGAAGCGATGATGATTGATTGAGTGATGTGCGCGCTTCGAGCAGCACTCCGTTAGAGGGCAACACACACGGCTCATTCCGTCCTAGTGGATTAGAAGTACCGGCGGCTCAGCGCCGCGCATAGCGGAACCCGGGGAATGCCCTGACCAGTCGGCGCAATTCGAGTTTCATCAAGTTCGCAATCACGGTGTGGGCGGGCAAGCCGCAACGCTCGATGATGCGGTCCACCGGTGATTCATCGGCAGTGACTGCGGCAAACACCGCGGCTTCCTCGTCCGGCAACTCGGGGAGATCCGCGGCAGGCTCCGCGACGCTTGGCTGGCGCGCAAAGGGCAATTCTCCCAGGTCGTCCAAAATGTGGCTGGCGTCAACCACGAGTGTGGCGCCGTCACGGATCAATTGGTTGCAGCCGGCGGAGGTCGGTTTGTCGATCGGTCCGGGCACCGCGAAAACCGGTTTGCCATATTCCGTGGCCAGATTGGCGGTGATCAATGAGCCGGACCATGCCGGGCATTCCACCACTAACAGGGCACGCGCCCAAGCGGCGACGATGCGGTTGCGCATGGGAAAGGTCTGTTTGTCCGGCGCGGTGTTGAGGGGAAACTCAGACACCACCGCGCCATGGCCCGAGGCGATTTTTTCAGCCAGCCCGAGATTTTCCGGCGGGTAGAGTTTGGCCAGGCCCGAGCCGATCACGGCGATCGTGCGACCGCCCGCAGCGATGGCGGCTTCATGTGCGGCGGTGTCGATCCCGCGCGCCAGTCCCGAAACAATCGTGAACCCGGCCTGTGCGAGCTGATAGGAAAGTTTCTTGGTTGCCTGCGTGCCGTAATGGGTCGCCCGGCGCGAGCCGACGATCCCGATGGCATGACGGTCCCGCGCCTCGATTTTTCCCCAGACGTAGAGCAACAACGGCGGATCATAGGTGTCACGCAGCGGGGCGGGATACCCGTCGTCATCCTGGGTCACGATGGCCATGCCACGCGCGGCGGCCTCACGGATTTCCGCGGCCGGATCGGCGTGGTCCTGCCAGCCATGCAGGATTTTCGCAGTTTCCTCGCCAATGCCGTCCACTCGCATCAAGCGGTCGATCGCCGCGCCCAGCACTGCCGCCGGGTGGTCAAACGATTCTAACAACCGCCGCACGCGGATCGGGCCGATCGTGGGGAGCATGTTGAGCGCAACGAGAGCTTCCTGCGGAGTCATCGACAGCAAGACTGGCAATCTTGAATGACTCCGTCAAAGAGAGATATGGGATTCTCACGGGGGGCGCCCGATTTTCATGCTCACGCGCCCGCAAGCAGCGCCTCGTCCCAATCCTTCCAGACGGGATCGAGGCGATTCGCGCGAAGCATGGCGGCCACCTCCGCCGCCGACCGGGTGTCGCTGATTTGGAATTGTTCGGTCGCCTTCTCGTGGTTGGATAATTGCTCCAATTCAACCCGGTGACCGCGCACAGTGAAGTGAAGGTCGGCCGCGCCCGCGCCGGTGTAACCGCCGGGGTCAGTGCATGCGCCGGCGGACATGTGAGTCACGCCCAAGGGCGCGATCGCGTCGCGCAGAGCGGCCGATTCACGGGTCGACATCACGATGCCAAGCTGCGGAAACAACAGGCGGAAGACAGTGATCAACCGGACTAACGATCTATCAGGCAGAAACAACGCGGGATCCGGTTGGTATTCATAATTCCCGGCATAGGGGCGCATGCGCGGGAAGGCGACGGTGAGCTGGGCTTTCCACGCGTGTTTGTAAAGATACTCGAGATGGGCGCAAAGCGCGAGCGCCTCGGATTTCCAATCGGCCAGCCCGAACAACGCGCCAATGCCGATGCGGCGGAACCCGCCGGCATACGCGCGTTCCGGGCAGTTGAGCCGCCAGTCGAAATCCTTCTTCGGTCCGGACAAGTGCAGCGTCTGATAGACCGCGCGGTTGTAGGTTTCCTGATAGACCACCAAGCCCTCCGCTCCATGCCCCACCATCTCGCGGTATTGCGGGTCATCCATCGGCCCGACTTCGATGGCCAGCGTGGGGATGAACGACTTGAGGGCGTCAAGGCAAGCGCTCAAATAACCGCCCGAAACAAATTTCGGATGCTCGCCGGCGACGAGCAGGAGGTTGCGGAACCCCAAGCCATGGAGGTGCCGCGCCTCACTCACCACCTGCGGAATGCTGAGTGTGGCGCGCAGAATTTGAGCATCGCGGGAAAACCCGCAATAAGAACAATTGTTGACGCATTCGTTAGATAGGTAGAGCGGCGCAAACAACCGCATCGTTCGCCCAAAATGGCGGCGGGTCGCCTGTTGGCTTTGGTTGGCCAGTGATTCCAAGGGCGCGCTGGCGGATTCGTCGAGCCACTGGGCACAACGGCGCATCAGGGGCGTCGGGCGCTCGAGCAGGGCCGGAAAAACATCAGCAAATGCCATGACGGGCGGAACATGCCGCGTCCATGAGCAAAGGTCAAAAGGGTTTCTCAGAACAACGAGGCGATTGGCTACCGCGCCCCGGACATCACGTCATGATAGACCTCGATGTTAGATTGTTCGAGTTGACGCAGTGAGGCCTGAAATTCACGGATGACTTGCGGGCGTTTGACGGCCTCGAGCGCGGCAAGAATTTCGGGTTTCGCTTGAGCGAACGTCCGCGATTCAGCGGGTTTCCGGCCGGTGACTTCGACCAAATGCCAGCCGAGGCGGGTGCGGACCAAGGTCGGCTTGTGGAGTGGCAGAGAAAAAACCGCGGCAGAGAAATCGGCGGGCAGGCGGCGGCGGGTCATCCACCCGAGTGATCCGCCTTGATCCTCCGTGGCCGCGTCCTCACTGAGCTTCTTCGCAAGAAGGGCGAAGTCGTTTGGGTGGGCCGTGAGTTCTTCCAGAGCGCCTTCAAGCGTCGCCTTCGCCTCGTCCGACGGATGATCCAGCGTGGAAAGAAAGAGATGTCGCACCTCAACCCGCTCCGGACACGCAAGCTCTGACGCGTTTTTCTCAAACCATTGCCGCGCTTCCTCCTCCGTGACCTGCACCCGCGGGTCGATTTTTCGAGAGACGTATGCTTCTTGCCGGAGTTGGGCGGCAAGGCGGTCGCGAAGATGCGCCTCACTGGAAACACCTTGGGATTTCATCGCGCTTTTCAGTGCCTCCATCGATTCAAAACGCGCGCGAAACCGTTGCAGGCGTGTGTCGATCGCCGCGTCACTGACCTGGATCTTCGGAACCTCTGCCTCGGCCTTGACGTCTAACAACGCCTGATCGATCCATGCATCGAGCGCGGCATGAGTCACGCTTTCAAGGGCTTCCGGCGTGAGCGATTCCTTGGATTTTCCCTCAAGCCAAAGTCGATCCATGACCGCCCGATGCAGCTGGCTTTGGGTCATCTTGTGATGAAATACCCGGGCGACAAGGCGCGAGTCACGCGGAATGCGACGGTCTAACTGGTCACGCAGTGGCCCGTGGCACCACCAAAGATCTCCTGCCAGATAGACCAGGAGCACGCCGACAAGCGCGACGCCAAGGATGGATTTGACACGTGGAGTCATGGGGCTTCGTGCCGGTTAAAGTCGGTGTGTGGAAAACAACCTACACTCAAATCCGTCAACCCCATCACTGATGCCAATCGTCCACCTTTCATCTATCTGATTTCCACAGTGGTTCCTGGACGTATCAGGTTGGGCAGACGAATGGCATCCCAGTTTGCAAGGCGGATGCACCCGTGGCTGCGGGCACGGCCGATGGTCTCAGGGTCCGACGTGCCGTGCAGCCCGATTCCCGGTTTGCTCAATCCATTCCAAATCACGCCAACCGGGCTGTTAGGGCCTGACGGGATGTTGAGCGAGTCCGTACCGCGCTTGCCGGTATCTAACAATAACTTGTCATAGCGCCAGTAGGGAAGTTCAACCATGCCGCGCAGTTCCCAAGTGCCAAACTTGATGAATTGCGGTTGACCCGGAGTGATGGGAAATGAGGCGATGAGCCCGCGGTTCGCACGCGTGACACGAGGAGGAATCTCAGCGGATCCCGACTCGGCCACGACGAGCGCGGCCGGAGCGGCCTCGAAAATCCTGGCTTGGTTCATTTTAGTATCGACCACGACGTGGCGTTGGCTGAGGCCGGGAAGAGCCTCGTGACGAATCTCCCTGAGGTTTTCGACACAAAACGCGGTAATGTTAGGAACAATCAATGAATCCCTGGCTTTGAGGTTGTTGGTTTTCGCGTTGCCGTTGAGCGCGATGAGATAGAGTTCGTTGCAGTGGTAACGCTCAGCCATGAACTCGACAATGCTGCGGTAGCTCATCCGTTTTTTCTTCACTTGCAGTTCTTTCTTCGTGGGAAGCTCGGGGTCCACCCATTCCTTCACGCAGTCCGGCACGAGTGCAACGGCCAACGGATTGGGCACTGCCTTGCGGGCGGCGCGGTTGACTGCGGCCCAGTCATCCACCGGATGACCGTTGACTTCGTTCCATGCATAGACCGCGAGTTCCGTGAAGCGACCGGGCCTCCCGTCAATCACTCCGGGCCCAAAATTCGCCTCATCCAAAAAAATCTGCAGACGAAGCACATCATCACCCGTCGGCCGTTCTTCTAACGGACTTGACGGCGGGATCGTGGCAAGGGGCGGGATCGACACGGCCGGAACAGCGACTGCAAGCCGGGTGGTGGAAACAACACTCTGGCCCGGACCGCTTGGCAGGCTGCCGAGAACGGGACGAGTCACGAGTGGCGCAACACCCGGTTGACCCGGAGCGGGAAGCACCGCGGCAAGCAGCAATAAAAACGCGAAACGAAGCATCTAACGGACGATGGGTGGGATTAAGCGGGCCTGTTTTCAAAGCCATCCAACCGCCCGGCGAGGTTTGGAGGGACAACGGCGACGACGAGGATATCATCTCCTTCGTAGTCCGTCGAGAGCACCTTTGCCTCGCGGTGGAGCAGGCCGACAAGATCCGCGCGTTGTTGGGGGATTCTGAAATGCTTGCAGCGCACGCGGTGAGCAAGCACCACCGTACACGCAACGAGCAAGGCATCCATTCCCTCGCCTGTGAGGGATGAGACCGGCAGCGCCGATGGAAACGTGGCGGCCAGCGCGGCCAGCGCCTCGGGATTCGTCACCAAATCGATCTTATTGAGCACGGTGATGACTTCCTTGTCCTCCGCCCCTAACTCCTTGAGCACCTCCAGCGTGGTGTCGTGAAACCGCTGGATTTCCGGCGCGGTCGCATCTAACACATGGACGAGGAAATCCGCGAGCACCGCCTCTTCAAGGGTGGCTTTGAATGCTTCGACCAAGCGGTGGGGCAGGTTGCGCACGAAGCCGACGGTGTCGGTGATGAGCAAGGGTTGGCCGTCGGGCAGGGCGATGCGTCGGGTGGTGGTGTCGAGCGTGGCGAAGAGCATGTCCTTGGCCATCACGTCGGCACCGCTCAGGATATTGAGCAGCGACGATTTTCCCGCGTTCGTATAACCGACGATGGCCGCGTGCGGGGTCTCGAAGCGTTCGCGTTCCTTGCGTTGCGTCTTGCGTTGTTTGCGGACGGCTTCGAGTTCGCGCTTGCAGCGGTCGATGTGCAGGTTGGCCAAGCGGCGGTCCACCTCGATTTGTTTTTCGCCCATGCCGCGGGCCGCGCCGCCGCCGCCTTGCCCGCCGGCACCGCCGCCTTCTCGATCGAGGTGGCCCCACATCCGCGTGAGGCGGGGCAGGGCGTATTGCATGCGGGCGAGTTCGACCTGCAAGCGGGCTTCCTTCGTTTGAGCGCGTTGGTTGAAAATATCCAGGATGACCTCCTCGCGATCGATCACGCAGAGGTCCGCGAGTTTTTCCCACTCCCGTTGTTGGGACGGGGCCAAGCCATTGTCGATCACGATCACGTCGCACTCATGGGCTCGGGCGAGCTCGGCCATTTCCGCAGCCTTGCCGGTGCCGCAGAGGAACTTCTTGTGCATCTCGCGACAGCGGGGGAGCACCGATTCGACGACCTCAATGCCGAGGGTCCGGACGAGTTCGCCGAGTTCCGCGAGCAGGGATTCCGCCTCGGCAGCCTCTCGCGGATCAAAATAAAACCGCACGAGCAGTGCACGTTCCACCTTGTCGGGCTTCTCTCTGATTTCAAACATCCGCGGCAGACGTAGCACGGGCACGCTCCGCCTGCCATGGAAAATGTTGGCGATAACGACGACGATTCAACACCCACGCATGAACGATCGCAGTTGATTGAGGCTTGACCGTTTGCGTGCACAAGTGATAGAGACCGCGTATGTCAATGCGGTTAGATCGCCAGAGCTTGATCCCCCTTCATGCGCAGGCTGAGCTGAGGCTCCGCGAAATGATCGAGCTCGAAGAGTATCAGGGGGGCGAGTGCCTTCCGGATGAGATCACCCTGGCCAACCGCCTCGCGATCAGTCGTGGCACCTTGCGCGCGGCGATCGGCCGCCTTGTCCAAGAAGGGTTGATTGAGCGTCGGGCCGGAGTGGGCACGCGGGTGCGTGAAAAACCCGCCGAATCCGGGATCGCTGCCTGGCGGAGTTTTTCGCGCGAAATGGCGCTCAAGGGAATCGTCGTTGAAAACTATCAGAACTCCCTGCGTTCAGTGATGGTGAGTCCGGCGGCACGCAGCGCCCTGATGCTCGCAACGGGCACTCAGGTGTGGCGTTTGGAACGTCTCCGCGGCTGGGGTGGCCAACCCGTGCTTCACACCAGCTCCTGGTTTCATCCACGCCTTGGACTGAATGGCCGGGAAGATTTTTCCCTTAAACCGCTTTACGAAGTGATCGAGGCGGAAACCGGTGCGGTTGTCGTCCAAGCCCGCGAGGAATTTTCGGCAGTGGCGGCCAGCAACGCCATGGCGAAATTGTTAGGAGTGAAGCGGGGTGAGCCCTTATTGCTGCGCACGCACACAGTTTTTGATTCGGGTGCCCGCCAGTTAGAATTCTGTGAAGTCCATTATGTCAGTTCTCGCTTCACCCTCACGATGAACATGCACATGGCTCCAGAGGGCTGAGGCCGGACTTCGGAGATCTCACCCGCCTGTGGTTGGCGGTCGAACTGGCACGCCGCATTGAGCGAAGTGCCGCTTGGCTTGGCCGACGGTGAATTTTCCGAAATGGAAAATGCTGGCGGCGAGCACGGCGTCGGCTTTCCCGGTATTGAGCACTTCCACCATGTGATCGAGGTTGCCAGCCCCGCCGCTGGCAATGACCGGAATGCCGACGGCCGTCGAAACTGCGGCGGTCAATTCGAGATCGTAACCGGCCTGGGTGCCATCCGCATCCATGCTGGTGAGGAGAATTTCCCCGGCTCCCCGGCGCCAAACTTCCTTCGCCCATTCGAGCACATCAAGCCCGACCGGCGTGCGCCCGCCATGGGTGAAAACCCCCCATTTCCCGGTCCGCTCGCGCTTGGCGTCGATGGCGACCACGATGCATTGGCTGCCAAATGCCTTGGCACCGGCGTCGATCAAGTCCGGCGTTTGGACGGCTGAAGTATTGATGCCCACCTTATCGGCGCCGGCGTGCAGCAGTTCGCGCATGTTTTCCACGGTCCGGATGCCGCCACCCACCGTGAGCGGAATGAAACAATGCTCAGCCGTGCGCCGCACGACGTCCACCATCGTCCGGCGATGATCGGAGGAGGCTGTGATGTCCAAGAATACGAGCTCATCCGCTTCTTGAGCATTGTATGCCAGCGCGCACTCCACCGGGTCCCCGGCATCAATCAAATCCACAAAATTCACCCCCTTGACGACACGACCGTCGGTGACATCGAGACAAGGGATGATTCGTTTTGCAAGCACGCTGGAATCAAAGTGCGGAATAACAGAAACGCCAAGCCGGATCCTGCGCTGGCGTCCCGCAGGGTTCTCACGCAAGTCAACGGCGCTCAGTCGACCTTCGGTTTGCCCACGCGGCGCACCGTGCCAAAACGTTTTTGGAATTTGTCGATGCGCCCTTCGGTGTCGACAAATTGCTTCTGCCCAGTGAAAAATGGATGCGAGGCAGAGGTGATGCCGATCGAGACCAGGCTGTGCTCCACCCCGTCAATCACTTCCTTTTTATCGGAAGTTTTCGTCGAACGGGTGATGAAGCGGGTGCCGGTGGTCATGTCCACAAAGACGACCGGATGGTATTTCGGATGCAGGTCCTTTTTCATGAGAATCACGGGGCCCATCACGTTTCCGACGCGACGGGGCGCGCACATTGGCCGAAATCCCCCGCCTGTCAAGCCACCATCCGCCGCCCACCCCAACTTTTTTCGCGCCCATCGGAATTTAAGACTTGCGGATGATTTGATTTGGCGTGCAATCCATCCGCGTTTATTTGAGTCGCTTTTGTCGCCAGAGCGTGTAGAGTGGCGTCGTTATGGCAATCACTACGAAACGCACCCGATTTTCCCGCCGCCTTCCTGACCATGTGACTGATGAGCTTGTCAACGTCCTCTCCGAGAAGAAAATTTTTGGGTTCAATGATTTGTTTGAGCGGGTGTTTGCCAATCTGAAATTGCGCAATGCGGTGAGTGGCGGCGAGGAGATGTTGCGTCTTCGCGCCTACGAAAAACTGCAAAACTTGGTAACCCGCGGTTTGGTTGAAAAAACCGGGAAAGAATACCAAGGCACGGCCCGCGTGCATGAGGCGTCGAGCACCTATGTGGCCGCGCAGGAAGCCGCCGCACAGGACATGGATTGAGCTCCGCGGCATCCCCGCTTTTGTGCCTAACATCCACGGGTCACCCGGCCAATCCCATGCCTGAACAGTATCTTCCCGTCTTGGCTCAACTGATCATTGCCTTCGGTTTTGCCGCTTTTGTGCTCATTGCGAGCGTCATTTTCGGCCGCTCCGCCAAACGCACTGCCACCAAAGACACCCCCTATGAATGCGGCATGCTCCCCATCGGTGATGGCTCACCCAGGTTTTCCGTCAAATTCTATCTGGTCGCCATGTTGTTCGTCCTCTTCGATATTGAGGTCGTCCTCATGTATCCTTGGGCACTCCAGTTCCGCGATCTCGTCACCCATGGCCCGTCCGCCCTCGCCAGCATGGCCGGCTTCGCGGGCATACTCGCCATCGCCTACCTCTATGCACTGAAAAAAGGTGCCCTCAACTGGAAATCCTGATCACGGACGTCACATCCGCTCCGGACAACGAATACCTAACAGACCTAACCCGGTCGTGAGAATCCGGCCAGTGAGATCACACAGCGCAAGGCGGCTCGACCGGACCGGCTCATCCGACTTGAGCACCGGACAGGCTTCGAAAAAGGAATGGAACGCGCGGGCGAGTTCTAACAGATAGTTTGCCAGGAGGTTCGGCCGGAAATCCTCGAGAACGGCCGGGAGCAACTCTCCGAAGCGGGCGTGAAGGCGGGCAAGGTGGATTTCCTCCGGTTCGGTGAGGATGATCCGGGCGGCGGTGGCGTCGAACGGGGCGTCGAGCTTGCGGAAAATCGAGCGAATGCGGACGGTCGAGTATTGCAGGTAGGGCGCGGTATCGCCCTGGAGGGCGAGCATGCGGTCCCAGGCAAAGACATAGTCGGTGAGGCGATTTTGCGAGAGTTCGGCGAATTTGACGGCGCCGATGCCGACGATTCGGGCGATTTCAGCGGCCTCCTCGGTTGGGAGGTTGGGGTTTTTTTCGGCGATGATTCGGGCGGCGCGTTCGACGGCTTCGGTGAGCACGTCGGTGAGTTGGACGTTGTCGCCCGACCGGGTTTTCATCAATTTTCGGTCCTCACCGAGGATGGATCCGAAGGCCACGTGTTCGAACCTGCTGGTTTTTGCCCAGCGAGCGGCGGCGGCGAAGATTTGGCGGAAATGGAGTTGTTGGGGCACGCCCACGACATACCAGATGTGATCGGCCTTCCAGGATTCGATGCGGAACTGGAGGGTGGCGAGGTCCGTGGTGGCATAGAGGAACCCGCCGTCGGCCTTGCGGATGATCGCGGGATTGTCGATCCATCCGTCGTCCCGATAGACCATGAAGGGATCGTCCTGCGGCTTGTTCGATCCATCCGAGAAGATGCAAATCGCGCCGTGGCTCTCGCGGGCAATGCCCTGCTCGAGAAGCTCATTAACGAGTCCCGCGAGGCGGTCGTTGTAATAACTCTCACCGAGCCAGTGGTCGAAGCGGACATCGAGCGTCTCGTAAATGGTGAGCAATCCGCGTTTGGAAACCTCGATACACTGGTGCCAGATGGCGAGGTTTTCCGCATCGCCGGCCTGGAGTTTGACCAGCTCGTTCTTGCAAGTTTCTAACACGGATGGATCGTTCTGGGTCGCGGCATTCACCTCGCGGTAAATGCGGACCAGTTCGGGGATCGGCGCGGCGTCGAGCGCGGCAGCATCTAACAAAGTTTTCCATCCGTGGAGGATCATGCCGAACTGGGTGCCCCAGTCGCCGATGTGATTGTCCGCAATGACATGGAATCCGAGGAAACGGGCGATGCGACAGAGGGCGTCGCCGATGATGGTCGAGCGGATATGCCCGACATGCATGGGCTTGGCGACATTGGGTGCGGAGAAATCGACGACCACGGTTTGGCCGGCACCCACGGCCGGGACGCCGAGGGATGGGTCGCGGATCAGAGCGGCGGTGTGGGCGGCAAAGGCGGACGGCAGGATGTGGAAATTGATGAACCCTGGGCCAGCGATGTCTGCAGTGGCGAGCCCATCGAGCTGCAGCTGGCTGATGATTTCCTGGGCCAGCGCACGCGGGTTCGTCTTGCGCTCCTTGGCGAGCACCATGGCGGCATTCGTCTGATAGTCGCCAAACCGCAGATCCGCGGCGGCAGTCACGGTGACGACGGCGGGTGCTCCGAGCGAGGAGGCCGCAAGGGCGGCGGCCAGGCGGGATTCGAGGTCCTGAAGAAGCGTCATGGCGGGGGAGAGGGAAGCACGGCCTCTGGATAAAGCGTCACTTCCCTTGAGAGGCAAACGACTCACGCCATCTGGGTTTCGCCGTTAGGGCCTTGGGTGACCTGCACGATGCGCAGCGGTAGGCGCACGAGGATTTCGCCGTCGCAGCCGATGTCGATCGAATAAATTCCGGAGTCAGGGAAGCGCAGTCCTTGCAGGTTCATCACGATGTTGCGCGTGAGAAACGGGACGTTCTTGGGCAATTGCACCTCGAATTCGGGTTCGATCGGCATATTGTTCGGGTCGAGCGAGACTCCGTCCTCATCGATGATATTGATAGAGAGTTTATGCCGCCCGATATCATCGGGAGTGAAGCAAAACCGCAACGCCAAGGCACATGAGGGATGCACGACTGGCACGGCGCGGGCCGCGAGGGTGTCGAAGGTTCCAGAAATGACGAGCTTGCCGTTGTAGTCGGCCGCAAAGTCGCAAAGGGTGGCAATTTGAATATCCATGAGGGAGGATTGATGGGAGTGATGCAACACTGCGCACAGCAAAACCGCGCGGCAGCGCCCTTGTCTGAATCCAACCGAAGCTGCCGTAAAGCCCAAAGAACCCTCACCGACCGCAGCTTCCGCGAAATGGCAACGAATCCACGACACGAGTCCGCAAGTGGCTTGTGACCGTGATCAAAATCCTCGATGCAGAAATCACAGCCCCCAGAATCCCGCCGTTGTGCGATTCAAGAGACTTTCTCGCAAGTTGTTCACAACAAGAAATCCGCTTTCGCGTCGCTTTGCGTGCCGTCTTTTTCCATTGTGATATTCAGCCTTGGACTGGCCGAGCCGCGCGGCAAGCGTGCCACGATCGCCTTTGTGAACAACCGGGCAATCACCGGGCAATGCCTTGGGAGTATCTCTCTAAGCCACTGATTTCACAACTCTTAGCAAAACCATCCCAACCCGGAATTCTTGTTAGGGTGCCGCTCCGCCACGTGGCGGCACCCACTTCGTCTGGCGGGTCTACCTGATAGAGAGAATGTTTCTATCCAGATTGCTAAGGCGCTGAAAATCACGCGGTTCGGAAGGTCGGCACGCCTTTTCCCAAGTTGTTCACAAGTGCCGACACGGCCGATTCCCGGGTCTTTTACCGGTCTGAAGGATCTTTGGATGCTTTCGATTGACGGGGATCCCATGCTTTGTTCTTCTGCCCTACGACAAATCCTCATCCCCATGTCCACCTACGAACACCTGACTCCTCCTGCCGGCGAGAAAATCACCATCAAAAATGGCAAATTGACCGTTCCGAATCATCCGGTCATTCCGTATATCGAAGGGGACGGCACCGGCCCGGATATCTGGAAGGCCTCGCAGCTTGTGTTCGATGCTGCGGTCCAAAAAGCCTATCAAGGCACCCGTAAAATTTCTTGGTTTGAAGTGTATGCCGGCGAAACCGCTTTCAACAAATACCAGAACTGCGTGAAGGATCCCGGCAAGGCCTGGCTGCCCGATGACACGATCACTGCATTCCGCGAATACTTGGTCGGCATCAAGGGCCCGCTCACCACCCCCGTCGGCGGCGGCATTCGCTCACTCAATGTCGCGCTCCGCCAGATCCTCGATCTTTACGTTTGTCTGCGGCCGGTGCGCTGGTTTGCGGGCGTCCCGAGTCCAGTGAAACGCCCGGACCTCACTGACATGGTGATTTTCCGCGAAAACACTGAAGACATTTACGCGGGCATCGAATTCAAGGAGGGCTCGCACGAGGCCAAGGAATTTCGCAAGTTCCTGAAAAAAAACTATCCAGACTCCTATCAGAAAGTCCGCTTCCCGAAATCTTCCGGCTTCGGCATCAAACCGGTCTCGGAGGAGGGCACGAAGCGCCTTGTCCGCGCCGCCATGGATTTTGCGATTGCCGAGGGCAAGCCATCGATGACGCTCGTCCACAAAGGCAACATCATGAAATTCACCGAGGGCGCATTCCGCGACTGGGGCTACGAGCTTGCCAAAGAAGAATATGGTGCCGTTGAACTCGAAGGCGGTCCTTGGTGCATCATTCCCCAAGGCAAACCCGGCGCAGGTCTGATTATCAAAGACTGCATCGCGGATGCCTTCCTCCAGCAATTGCTCACCCGCCCTGCGGATTACAGCGTCGTCGCCACCCTCAACCTCAATGGTGACTACATCTCCGACGCTCTCGCCGCCTGTGTCGGCGGCATCGGCATCGCCCCCGGCGGCAATTGCAATTACGACACCGGCCACGCCATCTTTGAGGCCACCCACGGCACCGCACCCAAATACGCCAACCTCGA
>CAIYYV010000058.1 GCA_903930425.1 Akkermansiaceae bacterium
GTCGCCATTTTGTCGCCAGCGGTTTTCATGACGCTGGAAATCGTGTCAACTTGGGCGGCTTTCGCCTCTGTAACCCGTTGAAGGTAAGGCGGTTGAAAGCAAGTACGAGGACTGGGACTCGAACCCAGGACCAATTGGTTAAAAGCCAACTGCTCTACCAACTGAGCTATCCTCGCGTTGATGCTTCGTCAGACGGGCGGCACGAATAGGAAGGCAGCGCGAAGGATGCAAGCGGATAATCCAATAAAATGCCGATAGGGGTTCAAAACGGTTTTTTTGGCGGAGCCAAGCGGGGAAGATTGCCATGCGAAACGGCCGAGAAGCGGGGGCAAACGGTTGATCAAGGCGTTTGCTTGGAAGGGTGGTGCAGCGGGGTTTCACAGCGGGCTGTGATTTTCGCTCCACCACGCATGCGCGGCCGCCGATGGGCGAGGGCGGCAGTTGGCAGAGAGGGGCGCGCTCCCTGTTAGAAATCCAGATAGATTTCAGTGCGGCGGTTGGCGCGGCGACCATCCGGGTTATCCTTGCCGGTTTCGGTGACGTTGGGGCGGCGCGGTTGGCTGGAGCCTTTGGCGACGGTGACGATCTGGGTGGCGGTCACGCCGGCGCGGATGAGTAAATCTCTGACGACCTCGGCGCGGCGCGAGGAGAGGCTGTGATTGTAATCGTCGGTGCCCAAGGCATCGGTGTGGCCGCTGAGGGTGAGTTTTTTGCCGGGATCGGCGCGGAGAATGCGTGAGACAATGTCGAGTTGGCGAGCGGTGCGCGGATTCATGGTGTCCTCATCGAACTCGAAATACAGGGCGAGGGTGTCGCCGCCTGCCGGGTTTTTGACGAGTGGCGAGTAATAGACATCGCCCCCGGCCACGCGGCGGGCGTAATCGGCGAGCAATTGGTCGAGGTTGATTTCAAAAACCTGCCAGTGAGAAGGGGCGGACGATTGGCGCAGAGTGAGCGAAAATTGGGCGCTTTGGGAGGCGTCTTCATTTTCGACATGGGCCAGGTAGCCGACGGCGTCGGGTCGTTGGAACATCGATCGCAACGGTTTGGATTTTCGCAACCGGTAGCCGCCTTCCTCAAACAGAATGCACAGTCCGGCGATTTTGGTGTCCGAGACCGCGGAGGAATCGACAAATTCCCGAGCCGCTTCAAAATTTTGTTTGAGGAGGGCCTGGAGAAATGCGTCTGCGACGCCGAGTGAATCTGCTAGAACATCTTGGGGACGCGGTTGGCCCGGGGCGGGCGGGAGGGTGATTTTTTCCACGGTCCATTTTTCGCCATCGCGTCGAAGGTCGAGGAAAATGCGGTCACGTCCGGGTTCTTGACCGTCGAGTTCGAGGGCCCAGCGGACACGGGTATTCAATTCGAGTTCACCGACTTCGTGGATTCCATTTTCGGCACGGAGTCGCAGGCGTTTACCGGCGAGTGTTTTGAGGCGTTCTGCGGTTTCGGGATCCAGGGTCTTATTGCCTAGCAGGCGGGTGAGTTGTTCCAGGTCGCCAGCTTCCAGGGCTTTGGCAATTTGGTTGACGAGGTCTTCGGGGGTGTCGGTAGCGATGCCGGCATTGGGATTTGCGGGTGGGTTTGCGGGAGGTTGAGGTGCGGTGGGTGGGACGATTGCCTCGACGGGTGGTGGTTTCGGAGGTGATGGGGGTGATGGAGGGACGATGGGCTGCGGTTTTTCGATGGCCGGTGCCGTTGCAGGAAGAGCGGGTTTTACCCCCGGGCGCAGGATGAGCAATACCAGTGCCGACACGGCCAACACGGCGGCAAGACCTAGAAAAAAATAGGGGAGCTTGGAGCGTTTCATGAGATTGGATGTTCGATTGTTAGAGAAATGAGAGGATGCTTGGATGGGGCGGGGGTCATGGTTGGCGTGTCACGGCAGGCAGGGTGACGCGGAGGGATTGTCCTTCACGGATGAGTTGCAGGCGGGTGTCTTGCACGGCGGCTGATGCGGCTAATTGAAGGAAAAACTCATTCGCGCCGCTGGTGCGCGCGCCGTTCACCGCCACGATGAGATCGCCCGCTTGGACGCGGCCGATGGCCAGTGCCTTGGCCGTTAGACCAGTGACAACGACGCCGCTGAAGCCTTGCAGTCGTTCGGGCACCGAAAGATCCCGCACTTCAATTCCGAGTGCTTGCAGGATATCTTCAGGATTGCCGGGAGCGTTTTGGGCGGAGGCGGTTTCGGCGGAGAGGGAGTTGGGTTTTGAGGCTTCGCTTTCGGCGATGGTGGCTTTGATTTCGAGCGTTTGTCCTTTGCGCCAAACGCCGAGAGCCACTGCCTCCCCGATGCGTGTGGTCTGGATCAGCGTGAACAATTGGGCCGCGTTGTGAATCTTGACCCCATTGAGTGAACGAATGACATCCCAGGGCTGCAAGCCGGAAGCTTGTGCGGGCGAACCAGGGGAGACGCCGAGCACTGCGGCCCCCTCGGCACCGTCATAGCCGAGAGTCGCGCGAGCTGCCGGATCCAAGTCGCGCATTTGCACGCCCAGGAATCCACGGATCGGCCGTCCTCTTTCGAGAATCTGTTGCAGGGCGTCTTTTACATCGTTTGAGGGAATTGAGAAACCGACCCCTTGGAAGCCCGGGTTTTCCTTATCGGGCGAAAAAATGGCCACGTTGATGCCGATGATTTCGCCGCGCAGATTGACGAGAGGTCCGCCAGAGTTGCCTGGATTGATGGCCGCGTCCGTCTGGAACAGGTCGCGTTGGTTGTCGGAAAGCGAGCGCTCCTTGGCCGAGATGATGCCCTGAGTGACGGTTTCACCCAAGCCAAACGGATTGCCCACGGCCATCACAATTTGCCCCACTTGGGCCTGTGAGGAATCCCCGAATTTCAGCGGCGTGAACGATTCGTTCGCATCGATTTTGAGCACCGCGATATCTAACAGAGTGTCTTCTCCAATCAGACGGGCAGAATAGGATTTGCCACCGTGAATGGTCACGTGGATTTGTTGTTGGCCGGCGATGACATGATGGTTGGTCATGACATGGCCCTCATGCGTGACGATCACGCCGGAGCCCTGGCCCTGAGTCGGGTAACGCCGCACCCGGGTTCTGCCCCAAGGATCGAGCAGGCGTTCGGTCTGCACGCCGGCAGTGTCGATGCTGACGACAGAGGGCACGACCGCGCGGGTCAGGTTGGCGTATTCCTCGTTGATGCGGGAGAGCAACTCGACATCTTTGAGATCCAATGCGGGTTTGTCTGGCAGGGTGAAGGATTCGGGGCGGAAGGACCCGGCATTGTGGGAAAGCCCGGGGATCCAATCACGGAAACTGCCACCCGAGCGCCAGTTGCGGATGATGGAAACCATCAGAAAAGCGGCGGAAAAAACAGCGACAAGCGCGAGCAAGCGTCGGAAAGCGGGGTGCATGAGTGAGGTGACGTCAGGCAGGATGGCCGGAAATTCTGATTTTCCAAGCCAAGAAAAGCAGGGCGACAAAGCAGTGGGCGAGCAATAATTCTTTTCTTCCTCCTTGGCCCGGGTCGGAGGATTTGCCATGACCTGCGGCATGCGAATCGTTACGATCCTCATGAGCCTGCTAGTTGCCGTCACGGCAGTCCGTGCCGAAACCCTCTCTTCCGTGGATCGCGAGGCCTTATTGGCAAATTTGGAGAAGCTGCGTGATGCCGCGACCTCCAAGGTGGACGCCCGGTTTCGCCTTGCGATATCGGCCTATCGGGAAGCCATGAGCAATGATGACACCGCTATGGCCTTGTATCTCAGGTGTATTGAAAAAGTGAATTTTGAGGCGCAGCAGAAAAAGACAACCGATTTTCTGGCATGGAAACGCCAGGACGATATTAAAGCCAAGTTGGCCGATCCGGCCTTCCGGTTGTGCCTTCGTTACCAACTCAGATGGCTTATCCTCACACTGCAAGCGTCGTCTGAAAAAGCGAACCGCCAATCGCTCTCCATTGAGGCACAGGAAATTGTCGACGCCATTTTCCGCGATGCGGAGAAACTCGCGGGAGAAGAAAAAGAACTGGCGCAGGCGGTCACCGCGACTGTTTTTGCGCGGGCCTACGATATCGGCAGTGTCGAAAAAAACCAGGATGAGGACAAGTGGCCCTTGTCGCCCATCCTATTGAACGAGATTTACAATACCATTGTGTTTCCTCTTTTGCGGACACCCGCCCGAGTCGATTCACTGCGCTCCGCGTGGATCAAACGCATCCAACAGGAAATCATTCAGGTGGAAGCCTGGTCGAATCCCAGCAACGGCAACGGCAATGGCAAGGGCAAGCCAGAGCGCAAAATCGGCATGGCGGCGGATCTCAAGGGAGCCGAATATGAGCGCTTCATGATCAAGACCCTGCCCGAACTTCAGTGGCAGATGGAAGTCGACTTGTTTCAAAGCGGCGATGAAAGCGCGGCTGCGATGCGGATGCTCGCCCACCTCGAAAAACACCTCAATCATCCGTCCGCCCGAAAGTGGGGGGACCAATTCCTCAACCTTCTCAAACCGAAGCCCCTCCTCGCGCCCAAAGCGCCGGTCGGTGCGTCGACCGAATGATCTTCCCTCCCATGACCTCCTTTCAAATCAGGCGCTCGTTCCTCGATTTTTTCCTCGAGAAACAACACACACTCGTCCCGTCCGCTTCGCTGCTTCCGCAGTCACCCGGATTGTTGTTTACCAATGCCGGCATGAATCCATTCGTGCCGTATTTCCTCGGCGTCGAAAAAGCCCCCTATGACCCGCCACGCGCCGCCGACACCCAAAAATGCATCCGGGCCGGCGGCAAACACAACGACCTCGAAGACGTCGGCTATGACACGTATCACCATACGTTTTTCGAAATGTTAGGCAATTGGTCGTTTGGCAACTATTTCAAAAAGGAAGCGATCACCTGGGCTTGGGAACTTGTGGTTGAACGGTGGGGCCTGCCCGCCAATCGTCTCTATGCTTCTGTATATGCGCCAAAACCGGGGGATCCCGGCGAATTTGATCAGGAAGCGTGGGATCTCTGGGCTGCCCTCTTCCGCGCGAAAGGTTGTGACCCCGCCATTCAGATCGTCCACGGCAACGTGAAGGATAACTTCTGGATGATGGGCGAAACCGGTCCCTGCGGTCCTTGCTCGGAACTCCATGTCGATCTCACACCTCACGGCGACTCCAAGGGCAAGCTCGTCAACAACGACTCCGACCTCTGCATCGAGATCTGGAACCTCGTCTTTATCCAATACAACGCCGAGGCCGATGGGTCGTTTCGAGAATTGCCCGCCAAGCATGTCGATACCGGCATGGGTTTTGAGCGCGCCTGCTCGATCATCCAGGGAACCAAGGGGTTTACCGACTTTTCTAACAAACCCAGCAATTACGCCACCGATGTCTTCACCCCGCTGTTTCGCAAACTGGAAGAGCTGAGCGGAAAGACCTATCTCAATATCTATCCGGAGCCCGGTGCCGATCGCGCGCAGTTCCATGAGGAGTTGAAAACCGCGATTGCCTTTCGCGTCATCGCCGACCATCTTCGCACGCTCGCGTTTTCCATCGGCGATGGAATCATGCCCGGCAACAACGGGCGCAACTACGTGCTGCGTCGTATCCTCCGCAGGGCTGTTAGATATGGCCGCCAACTCGGCTTCTCCGGCGACAAGCCGTTCTTCGGTGCCCTGGTTGAAACATTGGTCCATCAGATGGGAGCTGTCTTCCCGGAATTGTTAGCCCGGCGCGACGTGATCCGCCAAACTCTCGAACAAGAGGAAACCAGTTTCAATCAGACGCTCGATCGCGGACTCAAGCGCTTCGAGGAGGCCATCGCAGATCTTCAACGGGGAGCGCACGCTTCCCCGCAACTCGCCGGTGAGGTTGCCTTTGAACTCTACGACACCTTCGGCTTCCCGGTGGATCTAACGGAACTGCTCTGTGCGGAGCGTGCCCTTACAGTCGACATGCCGCGTTTTGACGCACTGATGGAGCGGCAACGTGATCGCGCCCGCGCCGCTCAAAAATCCACCGTGGTGCGCGCGCTGGATATTGCCACCGAGGCCATTACCGGATTTGTCGGCTTCGAGTGGGATGAGATGGAAGCCACCGTGCTTGAAATTCACCCGCAGGAAAACGCCCTGTTTGTCATCACCGACCAGACTGTTTTTTATGCCGAGATGGGTGGCCAGGCCGGTGACAGCGGGACTCTCGTTTCTAACGGAGCGGAAATCCAAATCGCGGGCACGCAACAGATCGGAAAGGCCCGCGCCCATGTTTTGCAACAATCTGAAATTTCAAATTTGAAATTTGAAATCGCCCCTGGCGACAAGGTGATTCTCCGGTTAGATCCGGCGCGCCGCCGGCCGATTGAAGCCCACCACACTGCGACCCATCTCTTGCATTGGGCCTTGCACGAGGTGGTTTCTGCAGATGCCGCGCAGCAGGGATCCTCGGTCGATGAGACGCGCCTGCGCTTTGACTTCAACAGCGGCCCCGTCACTCCCGCGCAAATCGGTGCCATGGAAGAAAAAGTCAACGCCGCCATCCAGGCCAATGACCCCGTTTCTTGGACCGAAGTTCTCCATGCTTCGATCAAGACCCGTGCCGACATCATGCAGTTTTTTGGTGACAAATACGGCGAGTCGGTGCGCGTGGTGCAGATCGGCGGTGAGCCTAACAGACTCGACGGTTATTCCATGGAGCTTTGCGGCGGCACTCATGTGCGCCATACCGGTGAGATCGGCTTGTTCAAAATTAAATCCGAGGGAGCGATCGCGTCGGGTGTGCGCCGGATCGAGGCGGTCTGCGGAGACGCCGCCTGGGCCTACCTCAATGAGGTGGTCGGCAAATGGCACCACGAACTCAAAACGGTCACGGCCAAACTCCACGCCGCCAATGAAAAACTAACCGCCATGGGTGAGGCACCGGTCACGGTCAATGAGTTCCCTCACATCATGGGCGCGATGCTCGCCGAGCGCGCGGACATCACCCAAATCAATGCCACCTTCGCCCACGGCCAACGCACGCTGGATGAAACCCAGCAGGCCGCCATCGAGGCCGAGAAACGCATCAA
>CAIYYV010000059.1 GCA_903930425.1 Akkermansiaceae bacterium
CGCCCGGCGGAATGAATGGCCACCCACCGGTCTTTGCAAACTGAAATGCCATCCCCGCGATACTCCTCCCAAAACCACGGCACCGCCACCGAGGCCTCCGGCCGATGCTTCCCTCCTTTGATCACATCATTGTAAGGCAAGGCACAGTAAAAGGGACTCAACAAGGGCGTGAATCCTTCCGGACACCAACCGTCACGCCGGTCCGGATGATCCACCCCACCAAAATTCGCCTGCCAGTTTTGATCCCAGGCACTTTGCGTGTTAGGAACCGGATTGTGCTCACCCGCCAATTCCCCCACCCAGAACACCGTCGCCACCACGTTGCGCTTCCATGGGAAACCTTCGCGGAAAGCCTCCCTCGAACGCTCACTCACCACCCGCGCCGAGGCCGGTATCCCATACGGATCACTCAATAACGGCAAAGCCGCCCGACGATCATCCAAAAAACGCTCGTGCACCCCCTCTAAACGCCCAGCCAAATGCACCCCCAACGCTACCTCCCACAGGGCGATTCCCACCATTCCCAATCTGTAAACCAGCGCTTTCATGCTTTTGAATCCATCCGTCGGAGCGATTTATATTCCAACCTGACAAACAAGATACCGGTTTCTGGAAGCCCCACAACTAAAATCTTCTCGAATCCCAAGTATTTTCACGAACGGTCGTTCTAGATCGCAACTCACTGGCAGATAACGAGTTACAGACCCGCATCGCCGAGAAATTCACCCGAAAATCGTCTTTTTTCGCGCCACTTGCCCCCCGAAAACCCATCTAACAGACCTCATTTTCCAAAAATTTGGACAGAATTAGAAATACATTGAAGGATTTTCCGTCGACACAAAAGATTATTTTTAAACGTGATCGCGTAGGTAGGGAAGCGGGAAGCGGGAGGTGGGAAGCTGGAGGTGGGAGGTGGGAGGGGGGAGGAGGGAGGTGGGGGAGGCGCGGGAGGTGGGAGGGATTTCAATTTTTGTTAGACCCGAGTCGGCGTTCGAGTTCGCGGAGGGAGAATTCGGTGAGAGTGGGTCGGCCATCGGGGGCGCAATAGGGGAGTTGGCAGGAGAACAAGTCTGCGAGGAGGGGGAGAGTTTCTGAGAGTTTGGGATCTATCAGAGATGCGGCGCGTTTGGCGAGCATGCGTGCGAGGCGTTCGGGTGCGAAGCGCGAGGCACCGGTGGCGGGGTCGTGCAGTAGTTCGTCTAACAATTCACTGAGAAAGG
Source organism: Akkermansiaceae bacterium (assembly GCA_903930425.1). Classification (GTDB taxonomy): domain Bacteria; phylum Verrucomicrobiota; class Verrucomicrobiia; order Verrucomicrobiales; family Akkermansiaceae; genus Luteolibacter. The sequence continues at coordinate 1,221 of CAIYYV010000059.1, forward strand.
CTCTGGGGGCCTCGATTCCGAGGCAGGCGGGGAGGGCGCGGATTTGGAGGGTATTGCCGCCGAAGGGTTCGATGTCGATGCCGGCGTTTGAGAGGGCGAGGCGTTCGCGGAGGAGGAGGTCGAGGTCGCGAGGGTCGAGTTCGAGGAGGATGGGGACAAGGAGGCCCTGGCTTTCTTGGGTGCCGTGCTGTGGGAGGATAAGGGAGTCATAAAAAATCCGTTCTTTGGCGGCTTTGGGGTCGAAGAGCACGAGTCCATCGTGGCTTTCCATCACGACGAAGCGATGGAGGAGCAAGCCGAGGATGCGGAACTCCGGGACCGGACTGAGGGGTGCGGGGAGCGCGGGCTTCAGCCCGCCCAAGGGTGGGGCGTCTTCATTTTCAGTCGGCGTGGTTGGGGAGTAGAGCGCGGGCTTGAGCCAGCCAATGGGAGTGGAGAGGGGCTCATCCGTGCGAGTGGGAAGTGCGGCCTGGGGCACGCGAAAGCCGGTTGCGACGGGTGGGGTGGCGGGAGAGTTTGGACGGGGTGGGGGGCCGGGGGGGTGCAGTCCGAGTCGCACGGCTTCGAGGATGGCATCGCGCACGTCGAAGGGTTTGTGGAATCGCACTTCGCGTTTCGCGGGATGGACGTTCACATCCACGAGTGTGGGGTCGAGATGCATCCAGAGCCAGGCGGCGGGGTGGAGGCCTTCCGCGATGGTGCCGCGGAAGGCTTCGGTGAGAGCGCGTGAGATGACCGCGTCCTCGACGGGCCTGCCATTGAGAAAGACACACTGATGGCGGCGGCCTTTGCGGGCATGGAGGGGAGGCAGCACGAATCCTTCGACGGTGATTCCGTGGCCGTGGATGAGTGGCAGGGGGATCAACTCGCCGGCCAAGTCCGTTCCTAACAATTGTCGGACGCGGTCGAAGGCCTGGGCTGCGGGCGGCAAATCGAAGATTTCACGGTCATCCCGGCGCAAGCGGAAGCGCACATGAGGGGAGGCGAGTGCGTGGAGCCGCAATTGGTGTTCGACGTGGGCGGCCTCGGTGGATTCGGCCCGTAAGAATTTTCGCCGTGCGGGCATGTTGAAAAACAAGGCCTTGGCTTCAATCAGGGTGCCTGGGGCGCAGCCGGCGTCGCGCACATTGCGGATTTTTCCGCCGTCTACTAGGATTTCAGTACCTGCGAGTGCCGAGGCCTCGCGAGTGACCATGCGGAAGCGTGAGACGCTGGCAATGCTGGGCACCGCCTCCCCGCGGAATCCCAGAGTGCGGATGGCGGTGAGATCCGCGGACGTGCGCAGTTTGCTTGTCGCATGGCGTTCTAACGAAAGCAGTGCATCCTCGCGGGACATGCCGCAACCGTCGTCACTCACGCGGATGAGGGCCGCGCCTCCCTGGTCCATATCCACGCGGATTTCCCCGGCGCCCGCATCGAGGCTGTTTTCGACCAACTCCTTGACGACCGAGGCCGGGCGTTCGACCACTTCGCCCGCCGCCACCTGGCTGGCCAGAATATCAGAGAGCACGCAGATCTTCGGCATCGGCCACTAGGGAAAGGCACTGGACTGCCTGACGCAAGACATCTGTCGGGTATCTTGAAGTCTTGCGTCCCGCGTCTTCGTCTGCCCACTCTCCCGCCGCACCCATGGCTGGCTTCTTCAAATCCCTCTATCAAAAAATCACCAATCGCGCGGACATCGATTGGAATACCCTCGAGTCCGATCTCATCGCTGCGGATCTGGGCATTCATCTCAGCACCCGGATCCTCGATGAACTCCGTGCCCTCGGCCGGGAAATTTCCGCCGAGGATGTGGTGGACATCACTCGTCGCCAACTTTGGGAGCGACTTCCATCAGACTCGTTGCCTCTCGTTCCTAGGGCGGATGGAAATCCGTTCGTCATTCTCGTGGTCGGCGTCAATGGCACTGGCAAAACCACCTCGTCGGCCAAGCTTGGTTTGTGGCTCAAGAACCGCGGCCATTCGGTCATGTTGGCCGCCGCCGACACGTTTCGTGCCGCGGCCGTCGAGCAGCTTGAGCGTTGGGGTGAGCGTCTTGATTTGCCGGTGCACAAAGGTCAGTCGAAGGCCGATCCGTCGTCTGTGTGTTTTCAGGCGCATCAGAAAGCCATTGCGGGAGGCATTCAGTTTCTCATTTGCGACACGGCGGGGCGCATTCACACGCGTCACAATCTGATGGAAGAACTCGGTAAGATCCGCCGCACTCTGGCCAAGCAGGACGCCAGTGCGCCGCATCTCACACTTCTGGTGGTCGACGCAAGCACTGGCACCAACGCGCTCCAACAGGCGAAGGAATTCCACAAGGCGTGTTCGCTCGACGGTTTGGTGGTGACCAAGCTTGATGGTTCTGGCAAGGGCGGCATCGCCGTGACCCTTCACGATCAACTGGGCATTGCGCCGCGATTCATTGGCACGGGAGAGGATCCCACCGCCTTTGCGCTGTTTCAAAAGGATCCGTTTATTCGCGAAATCCTCTGAATCCTTTGAATCGTGGCGGAAGTGTGGGGTCTAACTTGAATAGGAAAGCAGAACCACGGATAAACGCTGATCATAAAGAATTTGCGACTATTTCTCGACTCATCTGCTAGATGAGTAGTCCGATCGATGCAACTTCTGGAAAATCTGTGTCTATCCGCGTTCATCCGTGGTTCCAATTTTCTTTCTAGGTCTAACAACCCATCCCCCGTCCTGGCGTTCCTTCACTTGCGCAGAGAGTCCAAATGATCGATGCAGTATTCCCGGTCGTCGTGGCCGACGCGGAACTCGAGCCCGGGATCCGTCAGTTCCGTCCGGTCGCACCGCACACAGGAGTGGAAGGCTGCCTCATACGGTTCTTTTGCCGCATTGAAGCGCCTGTTGCGCCGCACGGATTCAGCAACCTGCACGGTGCCTTTCAATGCGGGGATGCCGGCAAAAATCAGATAGTTCGCATGCCCTAACAGAAAAAAGGGAACGAGCCTCCAGTCGGATAAGGCTGCCAGCACCAATCCGGCAGCCTGAATCCACGCCAAGAACCGGATTTGGACGGGAAGGATGAAGAATAACAGGAATTCCACTTTGGGAAACAAGGTGGCGAATGCTAAAAATGCGGATCCATAAAGGAGGAAGCCGGAGCCCGGCATCACGAGAGGAAACAGGAAGTTGCCGAGGATCAGCCCGAGGATCCCGCACGCAAAAAACAGAGTTGCCTTGAACACCCCCCAGGCGTCTTCCAAGGCGTCGCTCATCATGAAGGCGATCATGACCAGAAACACCATCGCCATCAGACCCATGACCCCG
>CAIYYV010000060.1 GCA_903930425.1 Akkermansiaceae bacterium
CCATGTATTGTGTTTTACTCTCTTTGCTCATGATCCCGGTCAGTATTTTCATTCCGGTGTCATTCTTTATGGCGCAACCACCATCAAAAGCCTTTTCTGCAGGTTCCGCCCCGGTGTCATTTTATATGGCGCAATGCGCGTGCCGTCTCACATCAGGATCGGGATTGACGCGACAAACCTCACAGCCATGCTCACTCCACCATGATTGCAAGACTTCGCGGCAAGGTAATCGAGTTCTATCCCAACCGCTTGGTCGTGGACGTCCACGGCGTCGGCTATGAGGTCATCGTCCCGCTTTCCACCTTCGACCGAGTCCACGCCTCCGAAGGGCTGGATGTCGACTTGCGCACTCACCTGCATTTCGGCACCGCCAACCAACCCGGCCAAAAATTGTTCGGCTTCTCGACCGAGGAAGAACGCGATGTGTTCCTCATGCTCATCGATCGGGTGAGCGGCATCGGCCCATCCGTCGCATTGGCCGTCCTCAGCGGCATGCCCGTCGCCCACTTCAAACAGTGTGTGGTCACCGGCAATTCCGCCGAACTCACCCGCATCAAGGGACTCGGCAAAAAAACCGCCGAACGCATCGTGCTTGAACTCAAAGACAAAGTCGGAGTAACCGACACTTGGCAAGACGCGGCCGCTGGCGAGGTCAGCCCCTCCGCCGCCGATGCGGAATTGGCCTTGATTGCCCTAGGATACAAACAGGTGGATGCCCGCAAGTCCTTGCGAAAAGTCCTGGAGACAGACCCCGCCGCGCCCGTGGAGGCCCTCGTCCGCGGTGCCTTGCGCGTCCTTCAGTCGTGAAGGAACTCGTGGCAAAACCAAACCCCCACCGTCAGCGCCTTTCAGTCCATGAGGGCCGCCCGTAGCGCTCATCGATTTTTCGGGCGATCCCCTCCGGCGGCGGGGCATATTCTCTCACATCCCATGCTTCCGCCAAACTGGCCGCTAAAACCTCGGCCCGCCTTTGAAAAAGTGCGCCGTCTCCTCGCATCGCCACGGACCCTTGATGCAGCAACCCGCGATGCGTCCGTCGTTGACCCGCTCCCGCAAGCTTCCTCCCTCCTGAATCGATCAGATCATGACTGACCGGATTCTCAAAACAAAGCACCTCACCCGTGGATTCACCCCCCGTGCTCAAACGGGCGTCAACCCCCTCGGCCACCAGCGCCCGCGCAAGCGCCGCGTGCACCTCTCGATAACTTTCCGCCCCGCGAAGTTCGACCAGTGACTCGCCCGTCGGTGCCACCACCGTGTAGGTCCAATCCGCCCGGTGATCCACCGTGCCGCCGCCCGTCCAGCGCCGCACCCACCTGACCCCTGGAAACGCGACCATGGCCGTCCCAAGCGAACCAAAATACCCAACACTGCCCCAGTCCCCTAACCACCGGTATACACGCAACACCGGCATCTCCACCGTTTCTAACAACCATTCATCCACCGCCATCGCTTCCGGCCCACTGCGTTCCACACAATCCATCCACAGTTGCATTGTTCGAAACGGCTTCATCTGCGGCCATTCCAACCCGCATCACCCTTTCCTGAAAACTCATTTCTCACCCTTGCCTTGCAATCCGCTTCACGTCCGCCATCTTCCATCAATGCCCATCGCGCCCAAACCCCACAGCGCCCTGCTCATCGTCGGTCACGGATCCACCGAAAATCCGGCCTCAACCGCCCCTTACTTCCTGCATGCCGATGCAATCCGCCGCCGCACCCTCTTTGCTGAAGTCCATTGCTGCTTCTGGAAAGAAGAACCTTCTCTGCGTGACGCTCTCTATCTGATCGATTCCCCCGAAGTCTATGTCGTCCCCGCCTTTATCAGTGAAGGGTATTTCACCCAAAATATCATCCCCCGAGAACTCCGACTCTCCGGACCCTCAACCCTCGTTCATGGCAAGTCGTTCCATTATTGCCTCCCCGTCGGCAATCACCCGTCCATGACCCGTCTCATCCTTCATCGCGCAAAACAAGTCGCCCCCCATCTCGACCCGGCCTCCACCACCTTGATCATCACCGGACACGGCACTCCACTCAACCCGAACTCCGCCTTGGCCATCCGCCGTCAAGTCGACCTCATCCGCTCCGCCGCAACCCCCTACGCCGCCGTGCTCGCCGCCTACATGGAGGAACCCCCGTTCATCGCCGACTGGCATCAACTCGCTCCCACACCCCATGTCATCGTCGTCCCCTTCTTCATCACCGACGGACCCCATTCCTTCCTTGATATCCCCTCTCTCCTCGGGATCCAAACCCCTCCTCCTTCACCCTCCCGCC
>CAIYYV010000061.1 GCA_903930425.1 Akkermansiaceae bacterium
GCCCGTGTTGGTGGCATCACCCAGTGTCACGGTTCCGCCGACGATGATGGCATTTGCGATCGACCGCGCGGTGGCGGAATTCGAACTCAGTTTGCCGCCGTTGAAGGCCAGCGATCCCGATCCCAACGCGGTGTTGCTTCCCAGTTGCACGAGTCCAGCGTTCAGTGTCGTCCCGCCGCTGTAGGTGTTCGCGCTCGCCAGTGCCAGGGTGCCATCACCGGACTTCGTCAGTGAGGTCGCACCGTCGATGGCAGTGCCGCTGAAAGTGTAGGCATTGGCCGCGTTGCTGACCGTAACCGAGCCGGGAAGGATCGAACCGCTGAGGGTGACCGCCGCGTTTGAGGCGATGTTTCCGAAGACGACATGATCGGCGGTGACGAACTTCTGATCGCCGCCATTGAAGTTGGTGTCGGTGTTCACCGCCCAGGTGCCGGTGGTGGTGTTCCAGGTGCGGGTGGCGGCAACCTCGCCGGTGGTGAATACGAAACGTTTGAGAGTCGTGTCATCGCTGAAACTCCCACGGTAAAGGGACTGAGTGAGATTGCCCGAATTGGTCAGGGAACCGGAACCGTAGGCAACCACTAGATACCCGGTGTTGCTGCTGGGAAGATTGAGGAAAGTCAAAATGTTCGAGCCTCCGAAACTGGCTCCATTGCTCGATAGACCGTTGGTTTCCGCACCGCCCGCCAGCACGAGCCCGGCACCGCTGCTCAGGGTCAGCAGTCCAGTGCTTCCGGTGCCCGAGATCTTCGCTCCGGAAGACACGGTCACCGCCGAGGTGAGCGAACCTGTTAGGTTCAAGCGACCGCTCTTGACGCTGGTGGCTCCCGTGTAATCACTCGCCACGGAGAGGGTGACGACCTGGGTGCTGGTGCCGGCCATGGCCGTGGTGGTACCGCCGATCACCACGGTGCCGCTGCCGGTGATCTTGTTAGCGACGGTGTGCGCGTCGGTGCGGGTGAAGGCGAGTTCGGAGGTGGTCGCGGAGAGCGTCACATCGCCAGAGCCGAGGCTGCCGCGCGTGCCGGCATTTGCACCAGGTGAAGCAATGGTGGCATCGGCGGTGCCGCCGACCCGGACGCGGGTGTTGGCCGAGAGAGTGGTCGTGCCGTAGGTTGAGGCATTCGCGCCGGCAAGAATGATGCCGACATCGTCCGTGCGGGTGCCACCTGTCACGGAGTTGGTGAAGGTCAGGCCGGAACTGTTCGATGAGGTGAGGTCGCCGAGCAGTTTTAAGAGGCGCCCCACCCCGTTGGATGAATCCGTGCCGATCACGGAGGCGGCGGTGACGTCGATTGCGTTGCCCCAGGTCCAACTGCCATTGTTCTGGGCGATGGTGCCGCCGGCGAGGGTGACAGTGCCGGACCCGAATGCCGCCGCTGCGTTCCCTTGGCTCTGCACTTTGACATTCGAGTTCACGGTGATGTTTCCGGAGTAGCCGCCCCAACCGGTGCCGTTGCCGTTCTGGTTGAAAACGATGGTGGCGACGCCGGCACCAGATTGCAGCATGTTGATATTGCCAGTGCCCGTGCCCACCGACGTGCTGGAGCCTGCGATGCCGGTCAAGGTGCGCCCGCCGTTCACCGTCCAATTTTGGGCCGCGCCGATGACGAGATTCGGACTGAGCGTCAGGTTCTGGGTGGCGGCAGACATGTCGATGCCTGCGGACCCGAGAGTGAGGGTGTTGCCTGCGCTGATGGCCACCGCGCCACCGGGATTGGCGATGCGGATGCCCGACAAACTGAGATTGCCACCGAGCAGCGTGGTGTTCGCCCCTGTCACGGTGGAATTCCAGACCGCCACTTCGGTGCCATTATTCAGAATGGGATTCGTCGCAAAACTCCCGCCCGTGATGAGCACGGTCGTGTTGTTTGCCTTGATGATATCAGCGGCGTGGCTCAGGGCAGAGCCGCCGGCGAATGACATGGCGATGAGGGCCGGCAGAAAGTGAAGGAGATGAGGCTTCATGAGGGTGCGATGGATGGGGTTTCAGGCAAAGGCCAAGAGCTTGGCGTAAGGATGAAATAGCGCGGCCTGCCGAGGAATCCATCAATTCCTATTGGTTTTTTATAAGTCCAATCGCGCCGGTGGAACATTTGTTTCAAGGAGCGGCGGACTCCGATCCGCCAGAGCGCATGAAGAGCGCCCCTCATGCGCACACCGCTCGACGCGAGCGACTTATCGTGAACTTTTCTTTCTCGCACCAGAAACCCGCGCGGCGCTGGGTGTGGAATCGGGCATCACTTTTTGTACTTTGGTA
>CAIYYV010000062.1 GCA_903930425.1 Akkermansiaceae bacterium
AACGGGTTTCCCGAATTCGGTGATGAAGACCTGCTTGGTTTGATCCACGGTGAAGGCGCTGCTGAGGAAAAGAATGGCGGCAACACCTAGCAGAATGAGAGCGGTGAAATGTTTCATGGCAATGGATGGTTTAAAAGTTTTCGGGGCTCACTTGTTGAGGTTCATCAACGGCAGGAACTGTTTGGCGTCCACGTCGAGAATGATTTTTGGGCCGAGTTTGGGAAGCACCTCATTCATGGTTTCCAGATAGAGGCGTTGTTTGGTGATGGCAGGCGACTTGCTGTATTGGGCGAGCAGTTGATTGAAGCGGGTCACATCGCCTTCGGCTTCATTGATGCGTTGCACGGCAAACCCCTCGGCGGCCGATATCCTTTGCGCGGCGAGGCCCTTGGCTTTAGGAATGACCCGGTTGTATTCGCCGTTGGCCTCGTTGATCATCTGTTCACGTTCTTGCTGGGAACGGTTCACTTCGTCAAATGACCGCTGCACCGGTCCGGGAGGGTGCACGTTCTTCAGCTGAATTTGCTCGACAGTCAGCCCCATGCCGAGCTGCGTCAGACTGGTCTTGAGGCGCTTGAGGGACTCCACTTCAATCTCATTGCGCCCGATGGTCAGGACTTCGTCCACGGTGCGGTCACCAATCACCTCGCACATCACACTTTCAGTGAGGTCGCGCAAAGTGGTCGCGGGGTTGCGTAGTTGGAACAGATAGTCGCGAGGGTCCGATATGTTGTATTGCACGATCCATTCCACATTGGCGGCATTCAGATCGCCAGTGACCATGTCACGTTCCTTTTCGGGTTCCTCACCCACCTGATCTGGGTTGCTCGCTCCGGGAGTGCCAAAACCAAACTCAAGCTTGAGTTGCCGCCGAACGGGCACAAGCGTTGCGGTGTCGACGCCAAAGGGGCATTTGAAATGCAGTCCTGGAGGCGCGTTGTAACTGAACATCCCAAAGCGCTGGACCACCGCCACGGACTCGGGCGGCACCGTATAAAACGACGAGAAAACGCCGATCAACGCAAGCAGCACCACCGGCAGAAAAATCAATAAACGGGGCGGAAAATTCAGTTTTGGTTGAATGAAGGTGATCGTATTCTCGAGGGGCGGTGGCTTCATGGCAGGTGTTGGGGATGAGCGCCCGGCGGATTCCGGGCGGCGTTAAATGAACCGTAGAGGATTTTTCAACGATTGTAACTTGAAAAATCCAAGGCAAGCTCGATGACCCGCACTCGATGGCCAAGACAGAGGTAGCGCGGCCTCGCCGAGGCCGCTCAAACTGTCTGCTAGAAACGCGATTCCCGCTACGCGCCTTTTCCCAACCTGCTGTGTCTGCGGCTGTAGGAAAAATAGATTACCAGGCCGACAGCCATCCAGACCATGAGGCGCCACCACGTGTCCTTCGGCAAAAAGGCCATCATCGTGAGACATGACACGGCACCCAGAACCGGCACCAACGGCACCATAGGACAACGGAATTTTCGAGGGAGATCCGGCTGGGTGTAACGCAACACAATCACCCCGATGCATACCAATACAAATGCTAACAGCGTGCCCACACTGCACATCTCACCAAATGCATTCCCTGGCAACAGGGCCACGGCCGCGCCGACCACCACCGCAAATAAACCGTTCGATTTCCACGGCGTGTGACGCGAAGGATGAATGTCGGAAAAAAACTTTGGGAGCAGACCGTCCTGAGACATCGTGATGAACACGCGGCTCTGGCCCATCAACAACACCATGATCACCGAGGAAAATCCACAGAGAATCGCTGGCACTATGAGTTGCTGCAACCAGTGGAATTGGGGAGGCATGTGACTGAGCGCCGTGGCCACCGGCGCGAGTTTGTCCACGACTCCGCGAAACTCCGTGTAATTGGCGAGCCCGGTGATGACCCACGAAAAAAGAATATAGAGAATCGTGCAAATCACCAAGGAACCGAGAATCCCGATTGGCAGGTCGCGCTGTGGGTTCCTCGCCTCCTGCGCGGCAGTCGATACCGCATCAAACCCAATGTACGCGAAAAAAATCAAGCCTGCCCCGGTCAATACTCCCTGCCAACCGAAATGATAGATCGTGCGGCCATTCGCAAGAACTTCTGTGAGGCGCGCCGGAATCATCGGCGTGTGATTCGCCGGATTCATGTAAACCCAGCCCAGACCGATCACCAGAAGAACGATTGTAACTTTGAGCGCGACCATCACCGAGTTGAACCATGCGCTTTCCTTGGTCCCGCGCATCAACAACAACGACAT
>CAIYYV010000063.1 GCA_903930425.1 Akkermansiaceae bacterium
AGGCAGATTGGCAATCCCCTGAACCTGCTGACCATTCGACAGAACCTCGTGATCAAAGGGTGAAAGGGCAAACTGGATCGGAAAATCCACGTTGAGCTGTCTGCAAAATTTCATGAAATACGCCGACCAACTCACCGCCACCGTGCCTGCGCCAATCGCGTATTCCATCACAAGGTCCCAGCCGATGATCCAGGCAATCAGTTCGCCCATGGTGGCATAGGAATACGAATAGGCGCTGCCGGCCACCGGGACCGAGGAAGCAAACTCTGCGTAGCACAAGCCGGCAAAGGCGCAGGCCAAGCCGCTGATCATGTAGGAAAACACCACCGCAGGCCCGGCATTGTCGGCAGCCACCTTTCCTGTTAGGGAAAAAAGGCCGGCACCTATCACCACGCCGATGCCTAACATCGTGAGCTGCCACGCCCCAAGAGTGCGCTTCAATGAGGGCAACACGTCCCCATCGCCAGAATCCGCCTCTGCTAGAATCGCGGAGACGGGCTTTTTACGAAATAGACTGCCTGCGCTCTGTCGGCGTGGTGATTTGTTCATTTTGCGGAAATGACAGGGTTCGGGTGGCGCTGACACTGCGCAACAGGCGGCGGCGGCAGCGCGCAGGTGTCTGGATACTCGAAGAGTTTTCCCTCGAAGTTACGAAGTGTCAATTGACCTGGAGCGGTGTCGATGATCGAGTTGGGATTGATGGCAATTTTTCCAAGGCCGATCGGGCCGTCGATGACGAATTGCGGGACGGCGTAGCCGGTGGTATGGCCGCGGAGGCCCTCGATGATGGCGACGCCCTCGGCGATCGAGGTTCGGAGGTGGGATGAGCCATTGATCAGATCGCACTGATAGAGATAATACGGCCGGACACGGCACATCAGCAATTTGTGGACGAGTGCTTTTTGGATGGCCACTGAGTCATTGACCCCTCGAAGCAGCACACTCTGGTTGCCTAGCGGAATTCCTGCGTCGGAGAGGCGGGCGAGGGCATCACGTGCTTCAGACGTGAGTTCGCGCGGGTGGTTGGTGTGGATGGACAGGAAAAGCGGGTGGTGCTTTTTGAGCATAGCGCAAAGTGCGGGTGTGATCCGCTGCGGGAGAAAGATCGGGATGCGCGAACCGATGCGGATGATCTGGAGATGAGGAATCGCCCGAAGACGCGTGAGGATTTTATCAAGCCGGTCATCAGAAAATAAGAGCGGATCCCCACCGGAAAGAAGCACGTCTCGCACCTGCGGAGTGGTTTCCAAATACCGGAACGCCGCTTCCCACTGGGTCTCCAAATGCTGCTCTCCCACACCTGAAACCACACGAGATCGGGTGCAGTAACGGCAATAAGAAGCGCAGCGGTCAGTCACCAGAAATAAGACGCGGTCTGGGTAACGGTGCACGAGCCCCGGCACAGGCATGTGCAAATCCTCACCGCAGGGGTCTGCAAGTTCTTCGGGGGCCTTCCAACCCTCCTCGACGCGAGGAATGACCTGACGACGAATCGGACAGCCCGGATCGTCACGATCAATGAGATTGAAAAAATGCGGAGTGACCGACATCGCCAACTTCGTTCCGGCGAGCACCACACCGGCGCGCTCTGCGTCACTGAGATGAAGGCGGCCTTCAAGGTCGGCAAGTGTGTCCACGCGGTTGAGCAACTGCCACTTGTAGTCATCCCAGTGCTCCAACGCATCCTGTGGCCAGTGACCAGGTGCGTGCGTGAGAAACGAGGAATCGAGGTCGGATGGGCGCATGGATCTCAGGTCGGCGCGTCAGTTTCTAATCAGTCTTGTGAATGGGGACAATCGGCGGGTGGGCTGATAGGCGCTGGGTCCTCATCCATGACGGATTCCACCTCGATTTCCTTTCGCATCTTTTGCGATATCCACGGGCGGATCATTCCATAAATGAGATACACGCTGAAAAGCACCGCAGGCATCACATAGCGGAATTGCACGGTCGCATAAAGCACTAGCACCGACACAATGATCGCACTCAAAGTGCCACGCGTCCTCCAACCGATTTTTTTAAAGCTGGGGTAGCGGATGTCGCTGATCATCAGCAGGGAAATGCCTAACATCGCACCGGCAAGGACAAATTTCCAGACGCCGAGCTCGTGGTCGTTCTGATAGAGGTCGATCAGCAAAAACGTGAGCGACGCAATGAAGCCTGCGGCCATGGGGATCGGCAACCCGTGAAAATCGCTGGAATCATCAGGCTTTCGAGGGAGCGCGGCAAGGCAGTTGAACTTGGCAAGGCGCATGGCTCCGCAGACCAAATAGATCAAAGCAATGGCCCAGCCGATGTTTTTCGGCAGGGGGAAAAGAACCGCGCGCGACAGCAACATGGCAGGAGCCATGCCAAAAGAAATGATGTCGGCAAGCGAATCAAACTCCCGCCCAAACGGCGAATCATGCCCCCCAAAACGCGCCAATCGACCGTCCAACAGGTCAAACAAACAGGATCCAAAAATCAGTAATATCGCCGATTCGTAATAATGCCGCGACGTTTCATAGTATTCCTTCGCCGTGAGCGGGGTTTCTCCCGATATCTTCTGCACCTCAATGAGACCCTTGAAAATCATCAGCACGGCAAAAAATCCGCACGCCAGATTGCAGGCCGTCATTAAATTCGGCAAAAAATAGATTTTAATCCCGTCAGGTTCGCATTTCCTCGACATGAAATGAGCTTATGACACGGATGGCGGTTTGGAAACAGCCTATTTGTGCAGGATTTTTGACACGATGGGTGCCCGTAACCGGTGCGACTGCGGGAAATTCGATCCAAGCAGCGGACGGCAGTAGTTGCGGAAATCGTCGGTCACTCCATTGCCATCCTCATGGATGAAATGGTCCGGCATGTGGCGCGTCTTGCCGGCCACCAGCGTGATCGGCACCAGTTCGTAATCCACGCTGTAGTTCAACACCGGGCGACGGATCACCACCGACCCGTCAACATCATCCCACATCGCGAACTGAACGGCTTTTTCCCCAACCTCCCGGGCCTCCTGGGCATCGCGGTCTGACCTGCAACCAATGAATGAGCGCTGCAGATAACCAAACGTGTCCGAACGCACGCGCTTGAGATTGAGTCCTTTTTTGATGCTTTGTGTGAGCAAATCCCCGAGCGCACCAGTGCCTGATAGTTGAACATTGCCGTGATCGTCACGTTCCTCAACTCCCATAAGCTTGGTGATCATCGGGGTGCCTTTCGCATCCGAAATGCCCTCGGAAACCGCAATCGTGCAAAGCCCAAATTGCGAGTAAACCCGGTCCACGTCTGCAAGAAACTTGTCGGTGTCGAACGCGCGCTCCGGCACATACACGAGGTGCGGCCCGTCATCGACGTATTTCCGTGCCATCGCCGAGGCGGCAGTGAGAAACCCCGCATGGCGCCCCATGACCACCCCAACATAAACGCCCTTGAGCGCACGATTGTCGAGGTTCACTCCCATAAACGCCTGCGCCACATAGCGGGCGGCCGAACCAAATCCCGGACAGTGGTCGTTTTCCATCAGGTCATTGTCGATGGTCTTGGGAATGTGAATGGCTCGCAATTCGTATTTTGCAGCCTTCGCCTGCTCATTCACGATGCGCACGGTGTCCGACGAATCGTTGCCTCCCACATAGAAAAAATATCGAATGTCATGAACCTGCATCACTTTGAACATGCGCGCACAGTAATCCTCGTCCGGCTTGTCTCGCGTCGATAACAGACCCGATGACGGGGTGTCCGCCACTTGCTCCAGATTGTGCGTGGTTTCACGTGTGAGATCGACAAAGTCTTCCTCGACGATCCCGCGAACGCCGTGAACCGCTCCATACACGGCGGTCACCTGGCTGAATTTACGGGCTTCAAGGGCGACGCCCACCACACTTTGATTGATCACATGAGTGGGACCCCCACCCTGTGCGACTAAGACTTTTCCTTCGAGACGGCTCATGGGGCGCGAAGAATTGACGATCCCCGCCGAGATGCAAGCCCGGAAATCCAGAAAAATACGAACCCCGAAAATCCGTCGCCGCAGCCAGCGAATGACCCGCCCTGCTTTCTCGCCATGCCAAACTTGCCATTCATGGAATTCATACGCAGAACCCGCCCGATCGAAAGTGGAAATCAGCCGGTAAGATTTTTGCAATTGCTTGAAACACCCTGACTGGCTGCACGTATCATGGGTCGCGCATACCCATCCTCAGCACCCGAGCCATCCGCATGAAAGCCCACACACCCGTTAGAATACTCATCCATTGCATCGCCGCCCTTTGCCTGGCCGCAAGCACCGCAACTGCCGATCCCGCTTTGGTCCCATGGCCTAAATCCATCCAACTCCAACCAGGTACTCTCACGCTCACCAGCGCCAGTCGCATCTTGGCCAAGACCCCCACCCTCATCCCACTGGCTGGGATTCTGTCCGAGGAAATCCGCCTGCAAACCGGCCTCGTGCTCGCCACTGGCACCGGCAAACCCGGCCCGGGCGATATCGGCATCTCGCTCGATCCCGCACTCAAAAACGAGAGCCACCAACTGACCATCACCGACAAGGCACTCGTGATCGCTGCCAACTACGTCGGGGCCGGCATGGGCACCAGCACACTCCTCCAGTCGATCCTGTTAGAAAACGGCAAGGTCACACTGCCGAAAATGACGGTGCTCGACGAGCCCGCCCTGCCCTACACCGGCATGATGCTCGATATCGCCCGCCAACCCAACTCGATCGAGACGCTCAAGCAATGCGTGGTCCTCGCCCGGCTCTATAAGATGAAGTATTTTCACCTGCACATGACCGATGATCAAATCTTCACTTTTCCCTCGACCCAATATGCCTCCAAACTCAAAGGCACTTATACTTTGGCGGAACTCAAGGATTTGGTGAAGTTCGCCGACGAGCGTGGTGTCACTATCATTCCCGAGTTCGAAATCCCCGGCCACACCAGCCAACTCGCCAAGGCCTTCCCTGAGGTCTTCGGCGACACGAAAGGCTGCGTCATCAACTTTCTCACACCTGGCGCACTGCCCATTCTCGTCAATTTGGTCAACGAAATGTGCGATGTGTTCCGTTCTTCTCCCTATTTTCACATGGGATCGGACGAGTGCAACTGGGCGCTGTTTGAAACCTGGCTCAACGTGATCGAGGACCGAAAGAATAACAAGCGCGGAACCGCCGGTCAACATGGCTGGCTCATCAACGAGATCAACAAGGTCGTCAAAAAACAGGGCAAGTCGCTCATTGTTTGGGAGGGCTTTGACGGCATCGAGGCCGGCGTCGACAAGGACGTCACCGTGATGGAATGGGACGGACGGTTTTTCCCGCCCCGTGAGGTCGCCGCCGCCGGCTATCAAATGATCAATGTGCCTTGGGTGCCTAGCATCGGGGCCACTGCCCAGGAAAATTACGACTGGAACCCATGGCTGATCGGATCCCAAGACCGCACGCCCGACCAATTCAAACGTGGCACGCCCGAGGGCAACCGGATCATCGGCGGCCAAATGGTGCTCTGGGAATGCGCCGGCGATCGTGCGCTGCCCCAACTGCGCGCCACCGCCATTCCGCGACACGAACAAATCCACAGCCCCGACGCCAAAAAAAGCTATCAGAACTTCGATCAGCGCTTCGAATCCACCGACCGTCTGTTGGATCTGCTAGTCCACAAGTTCACCTTCAAAACCGAAGGCCTGGCCAGTCATGGCGACTGCGTCTTTAACAAGACGCTGGTGCTGAATGTCGCACCGTCGCCCGCCTTCAAGAATGCCATCATCCGCTTCACCCGTGATGCCAAAACTCCCGATCACAACTCACCTGAATTCACCTCGCCCCTCACCCTCAACGCAAGCACCCAGATCAATGCCCAGGCCTTTGATGCCGACGGAAACCCCCTCGGGTTCCCACGTCTCACCAAATACCTGTTCCGCCCGCTCTCCGCGTCGATCAAGGGCCTGCTGCCTCAGGAACGCTTCCGTCAAAACCGCTATGCCGACCCGGTCACCGTCACACTCCGCTCCACTGCAGGTGGTGAAATCCGCTATACGACCGATGGCAGTGACGTTGCCGCCGCCAAGTCCCAACCCTATGAAAAACCGATCACCCTCGATAAAAAATCCCTGACCGTCCGCGCCGCAGTCTTTTCTAACGGAAAAAAACAGGGCGAGGAATGGCGTCAGGACTTCCTCTGGATGAACCACGAGAAAAACCTCACCACCGGCAAAAAGGCTGCCGGCGGCGAGGGCCTGCCAAAGGACACTCCCCTCCCCACCACCGAATTCAAACCCGGCAATCCCGCCCTCGACGGCTATGCCGACAAGGATAACCACTGGAGCATCAATCCATCCCCGGGTTGGCTTGTGGTGGACCTCGAAAACACTCCCGTACTCAACCAAATCCACCTGTATACCTGGTGGGGCGACGACCGCTACTATCAATACAGCATCGAACTATCTATGGACGGCATCATCTGGAAACGCGTGGTGGATGCATCATCCTGCACCGAGAAAACCACCGATCAGGGGTATCGCCACACTTTCGCCCCCACCAAGGCGCGCTATCTCCGCATCACCATGCTCAAAAACAGCGCCAACTCCGCTAGCCATATCTCCGAAATCCGCGCCTACCCCGCCTCCAAATAACGCGCACAGCTGACAAGTCCCCGTCGGTCCCTTCACCGCCGGGGCAGGACGCGACGGAAATCGTCCTGATACAGGCCGATGCTGTGAAATGGGATGGGCACAAATGAAGGAACTTCCTTCAGTAAACGCGCATCCTTTCGCAGCGTGAAATCAGCATGCGCCACATCCCTGAAACCGAGCACTACCGGTTCATCCAGGGTGCCTTCCATCCGCGACCATCCCATGAGTTCCTTGGTGGCCGCCCTGCCTACTGGCGCGCCGTGAGTGTCCACAATCCAGTTGTCTGTCATCACAAATGAGTCGATGCACTTCATCACATTGGCATCAAAATCAAGCACCTTCCTCGTGCAGTCCACCATCACATTGCGCCGAATCGGATTGTTGAGCGGTCGCCGCGGTTCCTCCTTCATGATCGCAGAAAGCCTGGGATACTTCACACTCCATGGCGGCTCGGTATAGTTCAACTGCCTCGCCTTCTCCTCAAGACACCAACTCGAATCGGCGGGATTGTTCCACTGCTTCCATGTCATTCCGCGCGCATCGATGTGAAGACCGGTGGAACAATCAACTATCAGATTGTTGAGCACTGGATTGTCACGGCCTCCGCCGATCATGATGGCGCGGCCCGCATGATAAAAGACATTGCCTTCGATGGTGTCGCCACTATCACAGTCATCAAGATAAATGCCCATGGTGTTTTCGAGTCTGGAATCGCCGGCACCGAGGTTATGAATGAAGTTATGCCGCAACACGTTGCCCTGGCTGGTCCAATCGCGTCCAGTGTAAATCGCCCCCGCGTCACCCGTTTCCATCACTACCCGGTAAATCTCGTTCCTCTCGAACAAATGCTCGTTGCCGCCATAGAGTATCGCATTGTGTGGGGCATCATGAATTCGGTTGTTGCGCACCATCTGACCACATCCCGCAACGCCGATCCCGGGCGCGTAAGTGCGCTGAAAAATCCCATAGTCGTGAATGTGGTTGTTGATCGCCAAATTCCTCGCCATGGTCAGCGACTTCCGGTCGCCGCCATTGAGCGAAATCCCATCTCGCCCGAGATTGAACACGTCACAGGAACGCACCGTGTTGTCACTGCCGGTCACTGCAATGCCACCCCCAGCACAATTCGAGACCACGCATCCCTCAATCTCGACGTGCTGCGTGTTTTGCAGAACGAGGCCGTTGCCATGACTATACTCAAATGCAAGGTTCACCAGCTTCACATAGTTCACTCCATTCATTTTGACCAATGGCTCCGTCAAGGTGGCTAGCACCAGCGATGACCCACGCAGTGGCACCGACGGATAATAGTAGAGCCGCTTGAGCGTCCGGTCCACATACCATTCGCCTGGCACGTCCAATTCCTCTAACACATTCAACGCGAAGAACCGGCGCTTTGAAGAACCCCAAGTCCCGGCCATGATGCCATATGGATGCGGCGCTGCCAGCGTGATGATTTTTCGCTCCTTGTCGTAGGCTCCCACCCGAATCACCTCGTCGAACCAATCGTGCGTCCAGTAACCAAGCAACCACACCCCTTCTTGTAAATTCCAGCGCTCTGGCCGCGGGTCCGCAAATTCGAATGATCCGGCATGTGGTGCCCGATGCGCGGAATCCGCCGCTGCGGCATCCGGCAAACCATCGTCCGCTGATTTGGAAAATTCCGCCCACCCACCGACGCCCACGCCGATGTTAGGCCAGCGCGCCAAAGTCATCGGCTGACCATTCGCGTAGAGCCACGGACCCGACGGCGCACCACGATACGCATTCTTGATTGGTTCTATGGTACCAGGCACCCGAACTGACAAATCGCAAACCACCACCTTGTCGCGTGCCTCCGCATCCAGGCGCGCCATCACCGTCGCATCCGTTACAGGCTTGAAAGCGGCGGCTTCGAGTGCGATTCCACCACAAATCCTTGCCTGCCCAGGGCTTTGCCCGCGATACACCACTTCCGCACCTGCCGAACCACTGTCCTCGGGAGTCAGTTGAAACGACGCATCCAACGGGTAAGTGCCCGCTCCGACCCACACGGTAACCGCCTTCACGCCCTTGGCTGTCCCGACTTTGCGTGCCGCCCGAATGGCATCCCGCGCCTGCGTCAGCGACTGATAGGGCGCGCGCTGACTCCCGTTTCCGCCCGCTGCCGCACCGGCCCCGACAAACAATTGCCATTCCGCTGAAACACCGGATGCCAACCCCAACGCAATCCACAACCAAAACCCATAGTTTACCGAATGCATGACCTGCCTCATACGAACCCATTCGTCGCAAACTTCCACAAACAAACGATCGAAATGTCGCTTCGATCCATCCATGGCGCACCGACTGCAACGACCAGTCAGGACTCCTCGTTCCGTTCCCGGTGAATCTACGCCCAAACACGCCCCGTGCTGGGCCGACTCTATTGACTTGCTATCGATATTTGAAAGCAGTTGATAGACGCATGCAAACGCAAACCCATGCGGTCACAGGGGCCTTTGGATACTCTGGCAAGTATATCACCGAACGGCTATTGGCTGAAGGCGAAAACGTCATCACACTGACCAACTCACTCCATCGGACGAATCCATTCGGCGATCGCGTTCGTGTCCTCCCATTTGATTTCGACGCTCCAGAAAAACTCACGGAATCACTGCAGGGCGTCTCAGTCCTCTATAACACCTATTGGGTTCGTTTCAATCATGGGAACTTCACCCATGCAAATGCCGTGAAAAATACCGAAACGCTCTTTCGTGCCGCTAAAGCGGCCGGCGTCACCCGGATCGTCCATGTCAGTATCACTAACCCCTCGGAGAATTCCCCGTTAGAATACTTCCGCTGTAAGGCTCAATTGGAACGCGCACTTGTCGAAAGTGGTCTTTCCTACGCGATTCTCCGACCAGCTGTTCTGTTCGGAAAAGAAGACATTTTGATCAACAACATTGCATGGGCCTTGCGTCACTTGCCCGTGTTCGGCGTCTTTGGCGACGGCGAATATCAATTGCAACCTATCTTTGTGGATGACCTTGCCCTGCTCGCAGTAGAGCAGGGCAAACAATCGGCGAACCTTACCATCAATGCCACCGGCCCGGAAACTTTCACGTATCGGGGTTTGTCGGAGACCATCGGACAAATCATCGGAAAGAAACGACCCATCGTCTCACTGCCACCGGCCATCGGCCATGCCTTTGCCTGGGCCATCGGCAAACTCGTCGATGACGTCATGATTACCCAAGAGGAAATCCGTGGTCTAATGGACAACCTGCTCTGTGTGGACACCCCTCCTGTCGGAGCGACTAAGCTGACGGACTGGGCCAAAGAGCGCTCGAACCACCTCGGTCGTCACTACACCAGCGAACTGGCACGAAGGCAGGATCGGAAAACCCAATACAAGAGCAACTGATAGAACTTTCCGCTGCTGAGTTTAAAACGTGATGTTTTTCAGTTCCCAGCCTTTGCGGAAATTGGGTTTGATGAACTCGTTGGCTTTCTCGTTGTTCGTGAAACGCATGCGCTTGCCATCCCAGAGAAGCTTTTGGTTAGGGAAGCGCCAGCTGATGGCACCTAGCAGCATCCATTCGGTGTAGGGACCGGCTATGCCGAAGTTCGAACAGGCGGAATCACCACCCTTGCACGCCTGAATCCAATCCTGAAAATGTCCGGGCGAACGTTTGAGAACCTGCGGCGGCTTTGTATAATTCGCCATGCTGGCTTGAGGAATCAGACGAACCCCCTCGCCGCGGCCACTCGTACCCATGAATCCCTTCGTGCCGACAAAAATCTCGTTGTAGGGTTTGACATCCTCAGGAGTCAGGCCGTTAGGCACTTGAAACTTGCTGGCCATCAGCCCTTCATACCAATGAATGGTGACCGGTGGCATCTTGCCGGATGGCACATACTTGTTCGGGCGCTCCGGAAACTCGAACTTGCACATGTAATGCGGGTAGGTCACTGGATTCACTCCCTCCACTGCCGTACATTCCACACTGGTGGGACTGCCAAGCTGCAAGGCCCAATTCGCGGGCCCAAACATGTGAACCCCCCAGTCACCAATCATCTGGGTGCCATAGTCGAGGAAGCCGCGCCAATTGATCGGATGAATTTTCGAGCTGTAGCTGCGAGCCGCCGCCCTGCCTGTCCAGAGGTCCCAGTCCAGCGTTTTCGGCACCTGCTCAACATCCGGCCATGCAGTGATGCCACGCGCAAAACCGTTGTCGCACATCGTGTGCACCTCCGTCACGTCACCAATTTGGTTGTTCCAAATGATTTCACAGGCCATCCGTGTCGCTTCCGATGAGTATCCTTGGTTCCCCATCTGTGTAGGCACTTTATACTTCTCAGCGGCTCTCGTGAGAAGCCGTGCTTCCCATACACTCTGTGTCAACGGCTTTTGGCAATGCACCGCCAGTCCCCGTTCCATCGCCCACAGCGCCACGGTCGCGTGCATATGGTCCGGAATAGTGATCGTGATCCCGTCGAGATTTTGATGTTCCTTGTCCAGCATCTCACGGAAATCACGGTATTTTTTCGCGTTCGGATATTTTGCAGCCGCCTGATTCAAAAAATTCTCATCCACGTCGCAGATCGCGTAAATATTCTCGCTGCTCACACTGTCGACGTCGCCGCCACCCTGCATTCCCCCCACACCGACACAGCCGATATTCAACTTGTCACTGGGAGCCGGCTTCCCTGAGCGCGCCACGACGGAGCGCGGCACTAGGGAAAAAGCTGCGGCCGAGACAAGAAACTCGCGTCGCTTGATGTGAATAGGTGCTGTGAGTGGATTGTGCATGGTGCGCGCACGAGTGTTTTTATGAAACGTGAAAGATGTCAAACATGTAAGCGGGATGATGAGCAATTATGAGCAATTCTGCACGAGCGCTGAGGAGTCACTGGTCCTCGACCCAGACAAGTGGATGAGTGGATGCTGACAAATGGAGACTCAAATAATCAAAGAAACTGCTTGCGGTGTATTCGGGTTTGGGCTATGAGTGATGGCATGGGCAAGAAACGATGGATCGCTGCATGGAAAGATTCGGTAGTGAAGCCTGCATTTTACCACTGCATTTCGCGTGTGGTAGATCGGAAGCGGGTATTTGGACCGGACGAGAAGGAGAAATTCCGGACATTCATGCGGATGCAGGAGAATTTCACGGGGTGCCGGGTGATCGCGTATTGCTTCATGTGCAACCACATCCACGTTTTGGTTGAGGTGCCTCCGATGCCGGTGAGTGGGCTTTCCGATGAGGAATTGTTGGGGCGGTTGCGTGCGATTTACCAGGAAGCGGAAGTGGCGCTTGTGGCGGCAGAATTAGCGGATGCGAGGAAAAGCGGAGTGACCCGGCGGGTGTCTGAGATTCACTTGCGGTACACCTACCGGATGCATGATTTGAGTGAGTTCATGAAGACGCTGATGCAGCGGTTCACGAAGTGGTTCAACCGGACACACGGACGGACGGGGAACCTGTGGGAAGATGCGTTCAAAAGCGTGATCGTGGAGGATGGAGTGGCGGCGAAATCCATCGCCGCGTATATCGACCTGAATCCTGTGAGGGCGGGGATGGTCAAGGATCCGTCGGCTTATCGCTGGAGCAGTTACGGTGAGGCGATTGGCGGCGGGCCCAAGGGGAACGGGAAGAGGGCGCGGTCCGGGTTGGTGAGGGCGCTTCGAGCACACCGTGGCTGCGGAGCGGACGCGTCACTGTGGGCGAACGATGTTTCGCGTGAATACCGGTTGATCCTGATGGCGGGAGCGGCGGAGAAGTTAGAAGCGCACATTGGCAGGGGCGGGCGTGAGGCAACGCGGCACCCGCGTAAGGGCATCAGTGCAGTAGACGCAAAGCGTGAGGTCGAGCAGGCGGAGGCGAAACAGGGCGAGATTTCGTTAAGCAGGATGCTTCAGTGCCGGGTGCGGTATTTCACGGATGGCGCGGTGATTGGCAGTCGGAGTTTCGTGAACGAGGCATTCTTGGCCGCCCGGGAACGTTTTGGGGCACAACGCAAGGACGGTGCCCGGAAACTACGAGGCAATGGCGCGGGCGCGGCAGGAACGCTTTGGAGTGCGAGGGATTTGAAAAAAGGAATCGGATAGAATCAGGGCGATGGAAAGGGAGCAGGAAGCGATTGACCCAATTGCCGCCCACACAAGGGAGGCTCGCTTGAAAAGGTGAGGTGTTTCCGAATGACAGAGCGGCGATTGAAAACATGAAGGGGAGCCGCACACATGGGTTGCTCATGGGTTGCTCATAGATTGCTGATGGGCCAGGCGTTCATGATAGATGACCCGTAATTTATAGTGAAACGGAGATCTAGTGGATCGATGCGATTTCTGATACGCCTGTGATTCCTGTTAGGGAGGGGTGCCGGGCAAGGTTTTTTGTTCCGATCGGTAAAACACGCGGTCCATGCGGTCGAGATATTCGGACAGATCATCCTTGCGTCTGAGGGGGTTGGCTTTGAGACGTTCCTTGAGTCGGAGATAATCATCGAAGACTCCGCTGGTATCGCGGGCGCGGGTGATTTCAAACCAATCGAGGTAATCGCGGGCGCGGGCTGCCTGGGAGGTAAGGGCTGCGCGTGTTTGATCGAGGGCGGCGAGGCGCTTGGTGGTGTCCCGCGTTTTATTTTTGGCGATGGAGACGAGCAGCGACTGATAATCTGTTAGTAGCGGTCGATAGGAAGGGAAGCAGCGGTAGCTGAGGCGGACGAGTGCATCCTGAGCGAGGCGGACTGCGGCGAATCGTTCGGGTTCCTTGAGGGTAGCAAGTTCCGGCCATGAGGAGAGGTCTTTTTGATGGGCGATGCCTTCTTCGGTGCGGAAATTGAGGTGCAAGGCCTCGGTGAGCGAGGTTTCGGTTTGGGGGATGGTGTAGATATCAGTGAGCAGGTTGAGGCCGCCCTTGCTGGCAAATTGCAGAGCCCACCATTTGGCGAGGCTGGTTTCGGAGAGGTTGAGTTCAGAGAAATGTTTGCGGAGCAAACCGGGCATTTCTCCTTCGAAGGCAGGAACTTCGGTGAGGAAGGAGCGGAATGATTCCTTGCCCTGAGGTTGTTCTAACAACGCCATAACCAGTGCGCCGGACGAGACGCGGAAAGCGGCGCGCATGGCGGCATCCATATCCTCAAATGTGGACTCGCTCACTGCGAAGAGATCGTCGATTTTGAAGACGCCGCCTCTTTTGAAAAGCGCCTCATACAGCCTGTGATCGCTTTGATTGAGGTGCCAGGCAGCGGTTTCCCGGAGGCCGTCGGAGAGCCAGGCAGGAACGAGCAAGGTTCGGTCGGGTGCATCGGCGCGGCGGTTGCGCAACGCGCGCTCGTAGATCAATGCGGTGGTGACCGCGCGTTTGAATCGTTCTTGTTCGATGCCGTGGCTGAGGTGGACATCGAGTCTCAGTTCACTGATGCCTTCGACGACGAATTGTTGAAGGATCACGGTGCGGGCCGGCATCGGGTCGCCGGGTTTTCCATGGAGTCGGATGGTAACGGGGATCTTCCAAGCGTCGGCCTCGCCGGTCAGTTGAAGCAGTTCGTCTTTCGCTTCTTCGGCGAGGATGGCGACGGTACCGCGGACGAGGCTATCGCCTGCGGAGACGCGGAATTGTTTTGAGCGGCTGACGATCCAGGGTGTGCCAGGGGCGGCCGGAGGGGATGGAGGTTCGGCGACCATGGCGGCACGCGGGATTTCCTCTGCGGCGATGGCCGCGGAGCAGAGGCATCCGAATGCCAGAAGGCGGGTGATCATGGGGAAGTCAAAACACCGATGGCAGGCTGTCCAGGTCAGAGGCGGGGGCCGTTGGATTGAGGATCAAGCGGTGTTTTTCGATTTTGATGCGGGCCATTTCCTCGAAAGCGAGGTGGATTTCATCGCGGAAAAGGGATGCCAATTGTTGATAGGAGGGCAGCACTAAAAGCAAAAACCCTTGAGGGACGACCAAGCGGCCGAAGCGCCCGCCTCTGAGCGGTTGGGGAAAGTCTTGATGATAGGACCCGCCGTGGAGTTGGACTTCAGTGAGAGCGCCTTTGGATCCTTCGCTTTGTTGGATGGTAAGAAACATGGAGACTGTAAACGGCTGCCCCATGATTTTACGTCCGATCACCACTTCTGCATAACCGTCCTCCAAACGCACCCAGACCCGATCAATTGAAATCGAATTTGCGAGGAGGCCGCCTTGTTTGGAAACGAGCGATCGGCCGAGCCAGCGGTTGATTTCCGTTTCAGACAGGGTGATCGGATACCCTCGGTCGATGGCATTTTGAAGCACTCCCTTGAGGTCCCGAGTCGGGGTGATTTTTGAAAGTGGCACAAATCCGCCGATATCTGTGACGTCCTGGGGCTGGGCGATGAATACCATGGCCGTGCCAAGGCCGATGGCCGAAATCAGCAGGACTAACCCTAACAGTTTGCCAAGGCATCCGCCACCGGATTTATGGATTGAGGAATCGGCCATGAAATGGGTGCTTATTACGGGTCGGCAGACTGAAAAGCCTCGCTTCGACACGTCTCACTCGGTGGTTTTTGGCGTGGCTTTTGGCGTGGGTGTGGCGGCGGGGCTTGGGGTAGTGGCGGGGTTATCGCTCTTTGGGCTGCCTTGGTCGGCCTTGGAGGCCGCTTGATACGAGGATGAACGATAATCGGTCTGATAAAATCCCGCACCCTTGAAGAGGATACCACCGCCCGTACCTAACAGGCGCTTGACCGGGCCATCACAAGTTTTTGTGGGGCAATGGGTGAGTTTCTGATCATTCATGCTTTGAAAGACCTCAAAGCGCTTCCCACATTTTTGGCACTCATAATCGTAGTTCGGCATGACGTTCGGGACGCCTTGTAACACGTTTCGACGTCCGCGCAACCCCGACGTGAGCGACTTTGGATTTTGTCCATCACGGATTTTGCGTGCCGTGCGCTGGTTCTTCTGCTTGGATCCGGTCCATGCCCCCTCGCGTTAGAGCCGTCGCCTCGATCACCATCGAAAAATTCTTTGAAAGCCATGCCGAGGCACTCGGATTGGTGCCATTGGGTGAACGGGTGGGTTTTGATCGGCCGATTTATGAACCTGCGATGAATCGTCCGGGTCTCGCGCTCGCCGGGTTTTTCTCGTATTTTGCGTGGAAGCGGGTGCAGGTGCTCGGGCATTCAGAGCTTTCCTATTTGCGGAAGTTGCCTGACGCGATGCGGATTGACCGTTTTCGGCGGATGTGTGACCGCAACATTCCCTGCATTATCGTGGCGCGCGGGTCGGTGTTGGAGGATTCACTCATGGCGGTGGCCAATGAGCATTCCATCCCTGTTTTCGGCACCTCGCAAGTGACCATGAATTTCCTCAACACGGCGACCATCCGGCTCGAACATGACTTTGCACCGAGCGTCACCCTGCATGGATGCATGGTCGATATGCGCGGCGTCGGCGTCCTCATTATCGGCAAAAGCGGATCTGGAAAATCTGAAACCGCCATTGGTCTGCTGGAACGGGGTGCCGCCCTAGTGGCCGATGACATGGTCCGCGTCAAATACGTTGGCGGCGATCTGGTCGCAAGCTCACCGGATTTGTCCCGTGGCTATATGGAAATCCGTGGCATTGGCATTGTCAATGTGGCCAACCTGTATGGGCTGGCATCGATCCGGCCCGACAAACGTCTTGATTTGGTGGTCATGCTCAAGCCGCATGCCGATCTCAATGAAGTGGACCGCCTCGGCATGCAGCAAAAAACCTACGAGATCCTCGGGCAGCACGTGCCCCATGTGGAAATCCCGGTCGCCCCGGGCCGCGACACGGCACGCATGGTGACGATCGCAGCGCTCAATCTGCAACTCCGCCGCCTCGGCTATAACATGGCAGACGAATTCAATCAGCGCCTGCTCAACCACATGTCGACCGAAAAATAAATGATCATCCTGCGCCGTGGCAATCGTGTCTCGAGGAACCGCAAAGCGCCAAATATTCAGTTTCTAATCGAATGGAATCTAACAGCAGCGCGGGTCACATCACGGGCCCGGAGAACAACAAACCGGGCAAGCGGCCAAAGTATTCCTGCCGCACGGTTTTTTTATCAGACATTCATTTGGGCACGCCGGACAGCAAGGCGGACGAGGTGGTGGAATTCCTCAAGCATATTCGTTGTCAAAAGTTGGTCCTCAATGGAGACATCGTCGATGGCTGGGCGCTGAAACGCGGCGGGCGTTGGACATCGCGGCACAGCCGTGTGATACGCAAAATAATCAAGCTAACGGAACAGGACGGCACCGAAGTCATTTATTTGCGAGGCAATCATGATGATATACTGGAGCGTTTCCTTCCGCTGGCGATTGGTCGGATCCGCCTATGCAAGGAACACATCCACATCACTGCGACCGAAACTCGCTATTTGGTCGTGCACGGTGATGGCTTTGACAGTGTTTCGACGCATCACCAATGGCTCGCGGTGCTTGGATCCGTCGGCTACGATTTCCTGCTCCAAATCAACCGATTTTACAATCACTATCGGGCTTGGCGCGGCAAAGAATACTTTTCGCTCAGCAAACACGTTAAGGCGAAGGTCAAATCCGCCGTGTGTTTTGTCGACCGCTACGAGGAACTCCTTCAAAATCTCGCCCGTCAGCGGAAATGCGATGGAATCATCTGTGGCCACATCCACACGCCGGAGGACAAGCAGGTGGGCTGCATCCACTACCTGAATTCGGGGGACTGGGTGGAAAGCCTGACCGCCATCATCGAGCATCACGATGGGCGTTTGGAGTTAGTGAGACATGCGGAGTTTCTTGCCAGTCTGCGCCACGGTCCGCTGACAGCAATCCGTCCCGACCACGCCGTTTCGTAATGACTCCTTATCATAGGTGGTTTCAATGCTGTCAAAAAGTTCTGCTTTATAGGCGATCATCCATCCGCCATAGCTTCACCGTGTTTGACGCACAATCCATCCACAAGACCCCAATCACAATGACCCGATTCGCCTTACTCGCCACTTGTTTGATCGCAGTCCATCCGGCCCATGCTGGCTCCACCATTGGCAGCGACGCCGGAGCGGCCGCCGTCACCTCGTCGCACTCTGCCACCGGACTTTTGCTCGGAAAATTTTCAGGCAAATCCGCTTATGACAAAATCTGGTCGGCCTCCACGCTGTATAAGGACGAGACGAATCCCGTCCTCCAAGAGTTTTCACTTCAAGGGCGCCTTCAGATTCAATACGCAGATGGCCATTTGGGCGACCGCCACTTTGATATCGAAGACTACCAAAAGGGCGGCAAAGACGAAAGTGTCTGGGGTAAGCATTTTGAAGCAAGGCGAGCGTTTTTCGGCTTCAAATCGAAATGGTTTCAAAACTGGAAAGTCGAGGGTCAGATTGACGTGGATACCGACGGTCTTGACGGTCCTGGCCCGAGTCACACCCTCTACAAGGACATCTACGACCTCTATGTCACCTACGCCTCGTCCGACGCGTTCAATGTTTCGGTCGGCAAACAGGAAATCAAGTTGTCGCGTGAAAACGACATCTCATCGAAGGAACTTCTGACGTTTGAGCGCAGCCTAGTGACTGACATGCTGCATCCGGGCAATCTCACTGGCGTCTGGATCAGTGGAAAAGGGATCAAGGAGCATTGGATATACGAACTCGGACTTTACTCCAACGACCGTGTCCGCGAATTCTCAAATTTCGATGGCGGTACTCTCATGCTCGCAAAAATCGGTTATGATTACTCTTTCGCATCTGGGTTGGATTCGGCCATTACATCGATTCGCTACATGCATAACTCCGAACCCGGATACAAATGCCATGATGTCGATCCAAACTATGCGTTCCCCACCTCTCCGAAATTCAGTGATGCCATCGCCCTCTCGAACGACATCATCCAGGGCCGATTCGGACTCACCACCGATCTGATTTACGGCTTCGGTGATTCCGGACTCGGCCAATCCGATATACTCGCTATCCACATCATCCCATCGTATTTCATTGCCGATGGCCTGCAGTTGGTCGGCCGGATCCAGCTTGCCTCCAGTTCGGAACCCAACGGCCTGAGTCTCCAGAGCCGCTATGAAGCTGTACCATCCACCGATAGAACGGGCGACGGCTATGCCTCGGCCTACGCTGGAATCAATTATTATCTCTATGGCCATAAGCTCAAAATCATGAACGGCATCGAATACTCGCACCTCGGCGGCGGCGACTACGATGGCTATACTTTCCTCAGTGGCATACGCTTCGCCTTTTAATCTCCCCGGCCCGCTTGTGACAATTCTGTCACAAAGTTTTCCTTCGTCAGCGGTCCCGTACCCCCGATAGGTGTGCTGCGACTCACGCACTACCCCAACCCATAACACCCCGATGACAACGATCCGACACACCCTGCTTGCCACTTGCCTATTCGGCTCCCTTGACGCCCTAGCCGGCGTCGAATCCACCACCTCCGCCGCCGCCATACCGGAAACCCCCGCCAGCACGGCCACCGGCCTTCTGCTCGGTAAATTCACGGGCGAATCGGCCTACGACAAGATGTGGTCCGCCTTCACACTCTACAAGGACGACAACAATCCGGTCCTTCAAGAATTCTCGCTTCAGGGCCGTTTCCAATTGCAATATGCCGACGGCCACGCGGACACCGCCACCGGAGCGGATCGCCATTTCGACATCTCAGATGTTCCGCATACGAACCGTGACAATGGCATCTGGGAAGATCAATTCGAAGCTCGCCGCGCACGGATCGGCTTTAAATCCAAATGGTTTCAAAACTGGAAACTTGAAGGACAAATCAATGTCGACCTGGATGGTGAAGACAACAGCGGACACAATACCTTATATCGCAACATCTACGATCTTTACCTCACCTACGCGCCCAATGACGCAGTCAATGTTTCGGTCGGCAGAACCAAGGTGAAATTCTCGCGCGAACAGGAAATCTCCTCCAAGGAAATTCTCACTTTCGAACGCAGTCTGGTTTCCAACTTCCTGTTTCCAGGCGAACTCACCGGTATCTGGGTCAATGGCAAAGGCATCGATGAACATTGGCTCTACGAACTCGGGCTTTACGGCAACGACCAGGTGCGCGAGTTCTCCAACTTCGACGGCGGTGCCATAGTGCTCGGCAAAATCGGCTACGACTACGCGACACAATCAGGATTGGATACCGCCGTCGCATCACTTCACTACATGCACAATACCGATCCGGGCTACAGCCCCATGCTGAATCCGGATTTTTCTAATGGAACATCGCCGGCATTCACCGATTCGATCGCGCTCACTAATGATATCACCCAGGGCCGCTTCGGCCTAACAACGGAAATCCTTTACGGCTTCGGATTCAGTGGACGCGCCGAGCAGGCAGGTGCCTCCAAATTGCTCAATCAATCCGACGTTTTCGGAATCACCCTCATCCCGTCCTACTATATTGCCGATGGCCTCCAACTCGTTGGCCGCCTCCAATATGCCACCAGCGCGGATCCGAATGGTTTGAGTCTTCCAAGCCGTTACGAGAGCCGTGCTTCTAACACCTCAGACGGGAAAAAGGGAGACGCGTATGCCTCCGCGTATCTCGGACTTAACTACTATCTCTACGGTCATAAACTGAAACTGATGAACGGCATCGAATACTCCCATCTCGCCGGCGGCAATTATGACGGCTATACCTTCCTCAGCGGCCTGCGTTTCTCGTTCTGATCATTTCTAGCAATCTATCACAGCATCTCACCCAACTAATAAAATGAAATCCATACTCATCGCCACCACTGCGCTCATCACTCTGAGCAGCGCGCAAACTCTCAGCATCAAGGGCAGTGACACACTTGGTGCCAAGCTCGTCCCCCAACTTGCCGAAGCCTTCAAGGCCGCCGGCAACAAGGAGGTGAAATTTGAAATTGCCGCCGAGGGCTCGTCCACCGCGTTTCCGGCACTGGCGAACGGCACCGCCCAAATCGGCATGTCGTCCCGGAAAGTGAAGGACGACGAACGCACCTTCTGCCGCACCAAGGGGGTTTACCTGAAGGAGCACCCGGCATGCCACGACATGATCTGCGTCATCATCAATAAAAACTCCCCTCTATCAGGACTCACCAAGGCGCAGGTCTCGAAAATTTTCACCGGCCAAGTGAAGGACTGGTCTGAAATTGGTGGATCGCCGGGCCAGATTTCCATTTACACCCGCAACACTTCGTCGGGCACCTACAAGGACTGGCAGAAACTTGCCATGGGCGGTCGGGACTACCCGGCCAGCTCGTTGAAAATGGCCGGCAATGAACAGATCGCCCAGGAGGTGGCCAAAAACAAAAATGGCATTGGGTATGTCGGTTTGGCTTATTCGAAGACGCCCGGCACGAAGACCCTCGTCATCGATGGAGTCCAACCGGTCGCCCAAAACGCCAAGAAATATGCTTATGCCCGCCTCTGTTACCTCTACGGACCCGATAAGCCCAGTCCCGAGGCGGAAGCGTTCATGAAGTTTGTCGAATCCCCGGCCGGACAAGAAATCGTCAGCAAGGTTGGATTCATTCCTGTCAAGGATCTCTGATAGAATTGGCGAGACACAGTCTGTATTCGGGACTCAATCGGACACCCCCTTCTCTCTAGCCCGCCCTTCACGGCATCATGCCCATCGAAATCAGTCCATCACCCGAGAACCCGCACCGTTTCCAACGGCGCGGGTTTTCATGCGAACGTGCCATCAAGTATTTCTTCGCATCGAATGCCGGACTGACCCTCGTCATTCTGTTACTCATCATCGTTTTTTTGCTAAAGGAAGGGCTTGGGTTCTTCCCGGGATACCGGCGCGAACTCGAAATCTATCGCATTGCGGGCCTCGAATTTGTCGATATTTCCCGCAAAAACCTCACCGCACACGAACAACTCTCCAGCGTTCTCAACCGCGCCTACTTTGCACAAATCAACGGCCAATGCGCCCGCGAATTGAAACGGTCTCAGGAAGCGGCCGCCGTATTCAACGCGTTTTCGGATCAAACTTCCGCCACTCGTGAGCTGATCGCGAACCACGAGGCCACAGGCATGGATCGCGGTTCAGAGATGCTCGCGACCCTGAACAATAATCACGCCTGTCAAAAACAAAAGGCACTCGATTCCCTGCCGCTCACACCCCACCTCAGCGACACAGAACGCGCGGAGTTGATTGAGTCCATCCGCGCCCGCGACGTCACCACCGTCGGCGACCCGCCGCTTGTCACGGCCCTTGCGCAACAATACGCCAGCGCCCAACAACAATGCGCCATGCCCATCGCGGAGTGGCGCTCGGTCATTGATTCGTTTGAGGCCGCAGGTGCCGATCTATCCGCTCTTGTCACGGAAATGACTGATGCGGTCACCACCACCAAAGAGGCCATTCAAAACAACGATATCCTCGAAAACGACCGCAAATCCCTGCTAGCTGCCGCCGCCAATGCCAAAGATCCCTCCGAACGCCAAAAACTCATGGCCGAGGCTAGGGACTCTCTCGCAGAAAAACCCGACATAGAGGGCCCGATGCAATCACTCATGCTGCGCAAACCGGATTGCATCGCCACTCACGCCGCACTCCGCCAAGCGTGCGAGGGCATTCTCGCCATGCTCCCCCCTTCCCTCTCCCAATCCGACGCCAACCGACTTCTGTTAGCGGCTCGTAAGGCAAGCCCATTGTTTCTTGAGGCTCTGACCGGGACATCCCAGCAGATCACGCAGTGGAGGCACGACAAACCCGTGCCTCTATCAGACTCTATCCGCTCGTTTCTCACCGGCAAGGATTGGGTCACCGGCGGTGCCTGGCAGGATTTTTATGGCATCCTTCCACTGCTCGCAGGTTCACTCATGATCTCAATGGTCGCCCTCTGCCTCGCCATTCCGGCGGGTGTTGGTGCCGCCATTTATATCAACCAATTTGCCTCACCCGTCGAGCAGGCCGTCGTCAAACCCGTGATCGAGTTCATTGCCGCAATCCCCTCGGTGGTCCTTGGCTTCATTGGCATACTGATTTTCGGCACGATCCTTCGGGATCTTTCCCAACTCGATGGTCTGGCATGGGTTCCGGGCTTTCCGATCGAGGAGCGCCTCAACATCTTCACCGCTGGATGCCTGCTCGCATTGATGAGCATCCCCACCATCTTCTCCCTCGCAGAGGACGCTCTCAACAACGTCCCCGCCGCTTTCTCGGAAGCCTCGGATGCCCTCGGTGCCTCACGCATCCAAACCACATTTCGCGTCATCATCCCCGCCGCTTTCTCCGGCATTCTCGCAGCTGTTCTGTTAGGTCTTGGGCGCGTCATTGGTGAAACCATGGTGGTATTGTTAGTTGCCGGCAACCGCATCAAGATCCCCGATTTCTCCGCGGGGCTCGGGACATTTTTCCAACCCAGCCACACACTCACCGGCATCATCGCGCAGGAACTCGGCGAAGTACCGCTTGGCAGCGTTCACTACCGCGCGCTCTTCGTCGTGGGCATCCTCCTTTTCGCCGTAGTGCTTGGCATCAACGCCACGGCTCACAAGTTCGTCAACCGGACCACGAACTAACATCTCTCGCCAATGCTCAATCCTGAATTACTGATCCGCAAGGGCCTCCCGAAGGGGCACTTCAAGGACCGGATCGTGCGATGGATCCTAGGTGCCACCACCTATGCAATCGTCATCATTGCCGCGCTGCTCTTTTTAAAAATCATCAAGGACGGCGCGCCCGTCATCTTCACCTCGAAGGCTCCATTCGTCAATTTTGAGTTCCTGCTAGATAAAAATGAAACGCTGCATGTGTTTGATGACGCGCAGGGGGTGCGCCACCAACTACCAGCCTCTGCATACAACGACTACTTGAAGGGCCATAACGGCGTTCCGATCTACAACCAGCAAACCTTCTCCTACTCCGGCGGAGGAATCGTTGGGCCGATCGTTGGCACCGCGCTGCTCACCATCGGATCGATGGTTCTCGCGCTTTTCTTCGGTGTCTGCGCCGCCATCTATCTATCAGAATATGCCAAGCAAAGCCCGTTCATTCACGCGGTTCGTCTTGCGATCCTGAATTTGGCGGGCATCCCGTCGATCGTCTTCGGCCTGTTCGGGTTTTCGGTTTTCGTGCTGGCTGTGCCGGTCATCACCAGCGCGCCATCAGACCGGTCATGGCTCACGATTCCGCTTTTCATCGGCGACATGGTGGTCAGTTTTCAAGGCTGGAACTCATCATTGATTGCGGGCTGCGCGACTCTGGCCTGCATGATATTGCCTGTGATTATCACGGCATCAGAGGAATCGCTTCGGGCGGTCCCTCAGGGGTTTCGGGATGCGTCGCTGGCGATGGGTGCCACGCGATGGCAAACGATTCGCACCTGCGTGTTGCCATTCTCCCTGCCAGGGATTCTCACCTCATCGCTGCTGGCCATCACGCGCGTTGCCGGCGAAACGGCACCTATCATGTTCACCGCAGCTGTGGCCGCCAAAGATGATCTCCCATGGGAGTCACTTGCCAATCCATGGGATCTGCTCTCGTCACAGGTGCAGGCCTTGCCCTATCATATCTACACCCTGGCCGCACGCATCCCGTCGTCGGAATATACCCAGCGCGCCCAATACGGCTCGGTTTTCGTCTTCATTCTCCTCGTCATGTCACTTTCAGTGGGCTCGATGCTGCTTCGCGCGAAACTTCGATCTAGACTCAAATGGTAACTGATCTAACAGAAACCACCTCCAATTCCGAGACCACGGCCATTGAAATCCGTGATCTCAGCTTTGCGTATCACGAAAAGCCCGCGCTTCACGAGATCACGCTGGACATTCCCGCGCGCCAAATCACCGCGTTCATCGGGCCATCGGGCTGCGGGAAATCCACATTGCTGCGCTGCTTCAACCGCATCAATGACCGGATTCCTGGCGCGCACCTCACCGCCGGCACCATCCACATCCATGGCATTGAAATCAACCGCCCGGACATTGACCTGCAGGAGCTTCGACGACGCGTTGGAATGGTCTTCCAAAAATACAATCCATTTAAAAAATCCATTTACGAAAACGTTGTTTTCAGTCTCCGTTTGGCAGGCATTCACCAGCGTTCGGCGCTGGACGACAGCGCGGAGATGGCACTTCAATCGGCCGCGCTTTGGGATGAAGTGAAGGACCGTCTGCACAGCAGCGCCCTCGGTCTATCAGGCGGCCAGCAGCAACGGTTGTGCATCGCACGCGCGATCGCCAATCAGCCGGACATCCTCCTCATGGACGAGCCCTGTGCCGCGCTTGATCCCACCGCGACGCTCAAAATCGAGGAACTTCTTCACCAGTTAAAAGAGCAATACACGATTGTCATTGTCACCCACAACATGGCGCAAGCCACCCGATGCGCGGATCTAACGGCGTTCCTCTATCTCGGAAAACTCATCGAGATCGGGCCCACGCTGGAAATTTTCAGCACCCCGAAAGACCCGAAAACGCTTTCCTATATCTCGGGCAGCTTTGGGTAGTCATGCGTTGTGAGTGATCCCTTTCCCATTACTTACTTTCCCCTTTACCGCCACTCATGCAGACATCCGCGATACCGCCGACACCCTCGATTGAAGTGCACGATCTGCATTTTCATTACGGCGACACCTGTGCGCTCAAGTCCGTCAACCTCTGCATTCCGGAAAACCAGGTGACCGCCTTCATTGGGCCGTCCGGCTGTGGAAAATCCACATTGCTT
Source organism: Akkermansiaceae bacterium (assembly GCA_903930425.1). GTDB lineage: Bacteria > Verrucomicrobiota > Verrucomicrobiia > Verrucomicrobiales > Akkermansiaceae > Luteolibacter. The sequence goes on from CAIYYV010000063.1 coordinate 25,226, forward strand.
CGCTGCTTCAACCGCATGAACGACGAAATCGCCGGGGCACGCATCACGCAGGGCTCGGTCCATATCGGCGGAATCGACATCCAGCATTCGTCGGTTGATGTCGTCAAATTGCGCCGGGAGGTCGGCATGATTTTTCAAAAATCCAATCCATTTCCCCGCAGCATTTATGACAATGTGGCATTTGGACTGCAACTCCATGGCACCCGAGCGCGCGCGCTCATTGAGGAATCGGTTGAAGCCGCACTGCGTGATGCGGCGCTCTGGGATGAAGTCAAGGACCGCCTGCATGAACCCGCGTTCAGCCTCTCCGGTGGCCAGCAACAACGGCTATGCATCGCCAGAAGCCTCGCGGTAAAGCCGCGCATCATCCTCATGGACGAGCCGTGCAGTGCCCTCGATCCCATTGCGACCGCGAAAATCGAGGATCTCATCTGGGACCTCAAGCAGCAATACACGCTCATCATCGTCACGCATAACATGCAGC